>JACNFL010000095.1 GCA_014384685.1 Methanobacteriota archaeon | reverse complement strand
GGGCATCCTATGCATTTTTGGGCATTTTTAATATTATTTTGGCAATTACTACCCCTTCTTCCAGTAGTTTTTGATGTCGGCGTTGTATGGAACAAAAACGCTCACCGAAATGAATAGCATTTTTCCCATCAGCAAGAACTTGGAATTCAATGTGTTGTGCCCCTTCAATGTATTTCTCAATAAATACTCGCTCGTCGCCAAAAGCAGAACGTGCTCGTGATTGGCAGAGGTTTAACGCAGAATCAAACTCACTTTCTTGATGAACAATCTGCATTCCAATTCCACCACCTCCTGCAGCAGCCTTGATAATGACTGGGTAG
Organism: Methanobacteriota archaeon; assembly: GCA_014384685.1. Next base: position 5,393 of record JACNFL010000095.1, on the reverse strand, counting down.
CCTATTTCGGTAGCAATTGTTGCCGCTTCTGAGGAACTTTCCACTGGTTCGCTACTTCCTTTAGCAACAGGTAGGCCAGCCACCTCCATGGCTCTTCTAGCCTCTATCTTATCACCAAGCAATGAAATTACATCCGATGAAGGTCCAATGAAAGTTATTCCTTCTTCTTCGCAACGGCGAACAAAATCTGCATTCTCAGCCAAGAATCCATATCCTGGATGAATTGCTTGGGCCCCAATCTCCTTTGCAGCCTCAATCACCTTTTCATAATCAAGGTAGGCATCTAATGGATTGGCTGAATAATTTGGGATTGCAATATCAGAGAATCGCACAGGCAAAGAAAGGCGGTCTTCCCGACCATGAATGATTGCAACCTCGCAACCCAATGTACGTAGTGCCCTAGAAATTCTGAGGGCGATTTCACCGCGGTTGGCAATGAGCACCCTCCCAAACATGGAATGTCACGAGAGGAGCCGGTTCAATAGAATGACTATTCCTAGATATCTAATTAGTAGACATCTCTGAGGTATCTCTTCTCTTGCTTCATCATTCGCTGTTCCACGAATTCTTTCGCATCCTCAGCACTCATTTTACCGTGTTCCTCACAAATGTTGATGAGAGTTTTGTGAACATCCTTTGCCATACGATTTTTGTCACCACAAACGTAGAAGTATGCTCCACTGTCAATCCATGACCAAATCTCTTCACCATTTTCAGCCATTAAATTCTGTACGTAGGTTTTGGGAATCTCTGCCATCCGCGACCACGCGAGGTCAAGGCGAGTCAAATGCCCACTATCTAACCAATCATTCAATTCCCCACCATACAGATATTCATGAGTTGAGGTTCGGTCACCAAAGAATAACCAATTTCGACCTTGGGCTTTGTCAAATTTTCTTTGTTCGAGGAAGGCTCGGAATGGTGCAATACCAGTACCTGGTCCAACCATTATAATATCTGTATCACCGTTTCTTGGTAACACGAAACTACGAGTTGGTGACATAAACATTGGAATTGTTTTCTGGTTTAGAGGAGCTGAATCAGCCATGTAAACTGTGCATAATCCACCACGGTCTCTACCATGGTGATTGTACCTAACAATCGCAACTGTCAATTCAACTTTACCAGGGTGAGCGTCGGGGGATGAAGCGATTGAGTACAGGCGCGGTTTTAACCGGTCTAAGTTTGAAACAAACTCTTGTGCTGTGAAAGAAAGATTTGGCATATCTGCTAACAGGTCAATATAGTCGCGGCTCCATAAGTAATCTTCCATTGCATCTGCATCATTTACTAGAGACTCCCACAACATCAGTGATGGGTCACTCATCGCACCTACAGGAGTGAAACCTTCTGGGTAATCTTGTTCTTCACCAGACCAATCCCATTCAACACTGTTGGAATCGCCATTTGACGACGCTCTACTGCGCCCAACTAACCGAACTGATATTTTGGGACTTGTTGATGAAAACTTCATTTCAAGCCCTTGGATGAACTTCTTGCACAGTCGGTGAATCTCGTAGTGATTTGCTAATGCCTCCCCTACATTTGTTTCACCAAGGTGAGTCTCAACTACTTCTTCGCCCGTGAAATTGAGAAGACCTAGTAAATCCGAAACTAATTCCGCGGGGTTTTCAGGTATGACCCCAAGGGCATCTCCTACTTTATATTCCAAACCAGAATCACCGAGATCGAAAACAATGTGGCGAGTTTCTTTTGTTGAGTCTGGATGAGTAATAATTCTCTTCTCAACCATTTCTCCAAGGTAAGGATTTTTGCTGCTGTATTCACTCATCGCGCCATCTCCTGATGTCACTCCGCCTACGGCGGGATGACTATCCGTCAAGACGGCCGTTTATCAAGCGAGTGGAAAGGAGTGTGGTTTTGAGAAAATGAATTACGACGCGTAACTAAAGCACTCATGCACTCTCCGACTGTTTGGGCGTAGCATGGTTGAAGTTAGATTTCTAGGTAGTGGAAATGCCTTTTGTCCTGACGGAAGAATGCATTCACTCGTATTACTTGATGAGAAAATTCTCATTGATACCCCTCCAACAATACTACCTCAATTAGGTAAAGCAGGACTAAGTCCTTCTGATATCAACACAATACTGTTCACCCACTGGCACGGTGACCATATCTTTGGATTTCCATTTTTTATTCTTGAACGTAAGTACATATCAGACCGTGATGAGCATAACATCCTAGATGTCCACCTGCATGAAGGAGGAGACGAGAAATTGAAGGTACTCTCGGAAATTGCATTCCCTGGTTCTTTGACTGATGTACTCGAAAATCGTGTGAGGTTTAACCACTCGAAAAAAGGGCAGGTTACAGGAGTTTCAGATTGGGTGTTTGAAAGATTCCCGGTAAATCATGAACCCGCAACAGAACCACATGGTTACCAATTACAACACACATCGGGATTAACAATAATTCATTGTGGAGATTCCGGTCCTTGTGACGAAATTGCAAAAAGATCAGGGGGTGCTAACATAGTAATAATTGAAGTTGGAGTTCCGGATGGAGTCCCAACCGATTTTCATTTCAAGCCATCGAGTTTATCTGAACTAGCACAGAAAAACCCCTCAACAATATTCCTAGCAACTCATCTTTATACAACAAAAGATGAAACAATATCTGATTTACCAGAAAATGTTATCCAAGTACAAGACGGAGATGTTTTTAATTGTGAAATTGGTGGAATAATTACAAAATCCAATTGAATTGTTTTTTCTTAAATGAAAGGATAATAATATATTAAATAACACCGTATTGTAGTGGTGAAAATATGAAAGCAAATTTTGTCGGGTTCAATAAATTATCAGTTGGCGATTTTGAATTTCACACTTTACAGGCCAAAAAATGTTACAAAATATCGCTTGAAAAATTCACTTCTTTTGATTATCGATTTTGAACCATTCCATTTACCCATTCAGAGAGAGCGCGACTCATGCATCTCGGCGACAAAATTACAAAAAACATGATACATGGCTTTGAAATAGTTATTTTTTCGCTAATTCCAATTGGAACTTAATATACTATAATTCTATTTCACCAACGCGAAAAAATAAGCGCACCTCGCGATTAAGCAAGCAGCCTTATTAGACCGACACACCTCCTCATGAATCTCCGTAACAGTTGAGACCACCACTCACATAACAAAGACGGAGAGATTGAAGCGGAATGGAGTCGGTGTTATAAAATGGGAGAAAATATTTTCAACCACTTGCTCGGTAATGATAGCCTATTTAAGAACCGCGATGTACTTCACCATGGCTTCACACCAGATAACCTCCCACATAGGGAAAATGAAGTCAAAACTTTGGTTCATAATCTAGTTGAAGCTCTACATGGACAGATGCCTTCCAATATGATATTGTATGGACAACCTGGTTTAGGGAAAACTGCTGTCACCCGTTATGTCTGTAAACAATTATTGGATCGTGGAAAAGAAATCGGGCGTAAAATCCATGCTGTTGAAGTCAACTGTTGCTCAATTGATACCAAGTATCGTGTACTAGCCAAGTTAGCAAATGATTTGGCTCCTGACAATGAAAGTCTTGTTCCATTCACCGGATGGCCAACCGATAAAGTTCTTCAACGACTTAGACAAAATATGGAATCGCAAGGTGGAGTTCACATCTTCGTATTAGACGAAATTGACCACCTAGTAAAACGTCATGGCGATGACATTCTCTATCCACTTACTAGTCTAAATTATGAATTGAGAAATTCTAAGTGTTGTGTAATAGGAATTACAAACGACCTACAATTCACTGAGATGCTGGATGCTAGAATTGCCTCACGACTTGGCTCGGAAGATTTGGCATTCCCACCGTATAATGCCAGTCAAATTGGAGATATACTATCCCAACGCGCGCTCGCGGGCGTACGCGAGGGAGTACTTGAGAACGGGGTCATCAAACTCTGCTCTGCCTTGGCAGCGCAAGAACATGGAGATGCGCGGCGTGCACTGGATTTACTACGGGTTGCTATTCACAAAGCTGATGTTTTGGGAGATGGATTAGTTTCAACAGAGCATGTTCGTTTAGCGCAGAACCAATTACAATTTGACCAAATGACTCCTGTGATTTCTAGTCTACCCTTCCATCAGAAGTTGGTGCTTTACAGTATCCTTCTCAATGAGAGTAATGGTTTGACAAACGTTTCAACAGGGGAAGTATTCTCAGTTTACCAAATGACTTGCACCAATGCATCGGTAACACCACTAGTTTCACGCTCCATTGGAAATGTGATAAAAAATCTTGACAGCCTTGGATTAGTTACGGCCAAAACAACCAGCCTAGGACGCTATGGTAGAAGTAATCGAATCAATTCTTGTATACCTCAAAACATCAACGCCATAACAATCATGAGCGAGGCTGATGAAGCGATGAAACCTGTGGTAAATAGCACATACCGCCTCCAAGCAAGGCTTTGAGCAACAATATCTCAGTAATTCTTCGCTAAGAATTGTTAAGAGAGGGACGCCGGTCGGCCGCCTTAATGAGCGACGATAGTGACGACAGCGGGAATGAGTCTGTCAGCATGATTGTAAATTGGGTTAAGGCGCCTGGCAAGGCGTTTTCATCTCTAGTCTTTGGACTAGGTGTATGGGGACTTATCCTTGGAATCGTCAATGTGGTGTTTGGAGCCGTTGTTGCTGGTGAGCGAAAGGTTGTGTGGGCAGGTTACCTAACAATGGGTTACCTTTGGGATGAACCTTACTCGGAGATGATCTATCGCCCCTGGTCTGATACCGTATTCCTAGCAATGGCGGTCACCGGTATTGCTTGGGGTGCTTGGGGAATTCACCAAAAAGTAGAGGGTGGTTTCCAAGCTTGGATTAAAGGAATTTTCTTCCATTCCATTTGGACTAGCCTAGTTTCAGGAAGTGAAGAAGGGGGAATGACAATGACTGCCGCTGCTTGGTGCTTACTAATAGGATTCGGATTTTACACCTATTGGTCAATTGTTCATTGGGCGTGGACTGACATCGGTGTTTACGCAGTAACAGCCCCACTCCTTGCCTTTGGCTTTGGATTACGCTTCTTGGCATTGGTTGATGATAGTGATAGTTTACTATCAGAATCTTGAACGGTTAACACCTTTCTTCCAACTGTAGTTAATGCCCGTTCCTTCGAAGTAGTGCGTCTACGCATCCTTCGAATGTACCCAACCAAAGGGCTATGCTCCACAACAGATAGTTACGGAAAATAATAGAATAACTTAGAATTACTGATACTGAAATGACTGGTTCAAGAACACCTGTAATTGTGATTGACAATGCCACATATGGAATTAATAGGAACGCAATGAGCATTCCATCTTTAGAGAAATCGTGTTTTGCGCCAAGGTATTTCCTCATTATTCTTGTATGAGCACGAGCATCT
>JACNFL010000180.1 GCA_014384685.1 Methanobacteriota archaeon | reverse complement strand
CTGAAGAATTGGAAGATGGTGAATATGAACTCAGCACATCAGATGCACCCAAGAATGTGGAGAAGTTCGTAGTCCCTACCTCAAAGGATGTTGTGGCAGTTGAAGAGCCAACCCATCAGGTTGACCTAGTTGTGCCGTTATTACCAAAAGGGGCCACGGAAAATTCCACAGAAGATGAGCCATTATCCGACCCATCAGCGGTACCAGAAGAGAAACAAGAAACCTCATCTGAAGATAATTCACAGCCAATTCCTACTGATGAAGCCGAACCTGTGGCTGAACCTGTGGCTGAACCTGTGGCTGAACCAGTGGCTGAACCTGTGGCCGAACCTGTGGCAGTTGAGCCAGTGGTGGCCCCCACACCGACTCCAGTACCAACTACAACCCCGGAGGTCCCAGCAACGACTCCACCGGCTCTGCCGGCAACACCACAGGTGAATGCAACCCCAGTCCCAAGCCTCACTTCTGTAGCCAAACCAGAAATTCCAAAACTTCCGAGTTTGAATTATGCGGATTCAAACGGGGCTGTAGCAACTACGGCACCTGCCCTTCCCTCAGTACCAACAACTCCAGCATTACCAACTGTGCCGTCATCAAGACCAGATGCTGACGTATTCAAACAGGATGCAGAATTGGATGTTGATGCTAAAGAAGAATCACCATCGGCAACCCCCCCTCCCCTAGATGACCAGATGTGGCCATGGCCACAAGGCGAATCCTATGATGACCTAATTGTAAAGAGGAAATTGCGGCAAGTGATGGAATCAGTGAAGGGTGGTGATTTGGATGGTGCGGCTAGAGACCTTGACAAATTAGGACCTCACCTTGGAGACCGAAAAGAGATTCTATTCCATGTAGGTGTTGTACTCAAAAAATTGGGTCGGGAAGAGGCACTTCGCCGAATGCTTGAGACAGCACGTAGACTTCATCCTGAAGATCAACATGTTGCAACAGCACTTACAAGCCTAGGAATGTAATCATAATTTGATGGGTTCATAAGGGATGGAAACATCTCATGTTGTATGTGCGATTTATTTGGTATGAGTTGTAATCAAGAAGATAGAGCAACACGGAGTTTACCACGTTTTGCAGGTTTCTCTTCGCAAAATCCCCATGGATGGGGTGTTGGTTGGTATGAGGAAGGGATGGCTCGTATAGAGCGTGCTCCTGGTCGAGCGGATTATTCAGAGCAATTCCTAGAATCAATTGATGAAGCCCGTAGTACAAACCTCATTGCACACGTACGTTACGCTACTCATGGTAGTCAAATCACCTGCAATTGTCATCCATTTGTTAGGCAATACCAAGGTAGAGATTGGATTTTTGCCCACAATGGTTGGGTCAGTGGAGCAGATGACCACCCTATGGCTGAAGGCGATACAGATTCAGAGCAAATATTCAACCACATCATGGATGAGGTTGAATGCTATCAGTCTCGCGGGGAAATACGTGGTACAATCCCTGCTCTTAAACACGCAATTGCAACGGTGTTTGAACGATATGGAGAAAACATCAATCTAAATTTACTAATTTCTGATGGTAGTATGATGTATGTTTTCCACCACTATCAAAACAAACCAATTTACCTCATCCGCCGCTCTAAATCGTATGGTGGAGCAGCTTTAGTATCTACGCAGCAACTCACAGGAGAACATTGGGTCGAACTAGAACCTGACCGTTTACTTGTCCTTGATCGCGGTGAAGTATTGCAGTACAATCACCCACTAATCTGATTTTTACAGATATTGTTGTTTGGCAAAATCATAACACCATATAGCCATTCGAGCATCATGATGCACGCCACACCGACCCTCATCATTGATGATGAGTTATTACTGCGGCCCGCTAGTATCGAATACCTTAACCAATTAATCACCGCATTTGAGGAATCAATTCCAGAAGTCATTGGTGGCTTGCCTTGGTATGATGTTGAAGATGAAATGCATGTTCAACTTGAACAATATCTGTATGATGTTGGTAGGGGCGGTAAAATTGGTCGTGCACATCATTGGGTAATTATTGACAAAACAAATGAGGAATTACTCGGTCTTGTGGCATTTGACCGATTCACTAGGGTACGCGAAGCGCATTGGAATCTTGGCTATTGGGTTCGTAGATCTGCAACTAGAAGGGGGATTGCTAAACGTGCAGCAAACAAGTCACTAGATTGGATTTCAACCACCCAAGGTGGGCCTACTGCCGTGGAAATTACAGTTGACCCAAAAAATGAAGCCGGATTAGCCACTTGTAATTCCCTAGTAAAGAAATGGCGAGGTGAAAGAGTAGAATGGGTTGATGGCGAGGTTGAAATTGCTGGTGAAATGCGCCACCACATCACCTTCATACTACCTCGATTACCTTTAACAGAATTAGATAGTTCCAAAACAGGAAAGGTTTGGTTATCATTAGATACAGATGATTTATGCCATCATCCCAAAGTGTATGGCCATCCAAAACGCTCACAGAAAAACCCTCCTCAAGAGTACAAAATGAGTGAAAAATTGGCTAAATCGTGGGAGGGGTTCTTTCGTTGGAGAGAAGGCCGAGGAAAAGGATTACCAGTAACTCTGTTTGTCATCAGCGAGCAATTAGAAGATGTTGATTTTGCTACTAATTTGAAACAACTTTTACAGCAGGATGAAACCATCACTATCGGTTGCCATGGCAATAAGCACAGATGTTGGTCCGCATGGCCAGAAGATAGAGCCGGATTTGCCAATGAACTTTCATTTTCAATGGAAAAACTCTCAGCCTTTGCAGGCAAAAAATTTCGCCCTTGGTTCCGTGCCCCAGGGGGTTACATTGCTCCTTGGATGATTGAGGTGTTAAGCCAACATGGAATCACACTTGATTCGTCGGGAAGTGTGACTAAAATTAGTGATAGAAAGGTTGGTTTGAAATCAGGTTTTGAAAATGTTAGAGACACCGCTTGGAGGAAGGGTTTGGTTGAACGGTTTTGGTATTCTCGTTTTGGCATCCCGGTGACTGGCCCTGCACTTCGTATTCCAATATTGAAAACTTTAGCTAAACAGCAGTGGATGAAAGTCACTAAAGGTGCTAAATGTGTGAAAGAAAATGCACTTTTGACACCTAGTTACATGGTTGATTCATTGTATTGGCATTTGCTTGATCACAGCATATCAGATGGAAGTTGGTCTCCCCCACTACATCCCACGCTGGAAAGCGTGCATTGAGTTAGTGGATTTTGTCACATAGGTCATCTCTAGTTACCAAGTCTATTAGATAGGAACCGATATAATGGCTTGACCATCGGGCTTCTGAATGGACTCCATTGAAGGTGGGGCCGAAATGATGCATGTGGGCGTCTGGTTGGTGAAGATAAATGAGTGGATTTGATTATGTCATCAGTATAGGAGGAGCGGCCGGACAAGGTATCGCAACTCCTGGAAATATCCTCGCTCGTCTATTTGCCCGCAGGGGTATTCACATGTACGCCTACAATGCCTACCAATCTATCATCCGTGGTGGACATTCTTTCCTCACTGTCCGTTGCAGTGACCGGGAGATTCGTACCCATGGTGATAGCATAGATTTGATAATCTGCCTTAATCAAGACACGATGGACCGGCACCTCGAGCACCTTGGTCCCGGTTCGTCAGTCATTTTCAACAGCGACACCATTGAACCTGGAGAAGCGGCTGAAGGAGTTCAACTCTGCCCGATGGCTGTGGGTGAGTTGGCCGGTAAAGGCGCAAATAAACTGATGCAGAACACAGTGGCCATAGCGGTCGCTTGCCAACTAATCGGAATAGAGTTCTCCGCACTCGCAGACGTCCTCGATTTCCAGTTTTCAGGTAAGAGTGAGGAACTCGTGGCTGCGAATGTAGAAGTCGGAAAGGCAGCATATGATTACTCAGCCGCTAATTTTCAACCTGCTTCACAGCAGGCTCCAGAGCCAAGTAAACCGCTCGCGGTTTGGGCAGGTAATCAGGCATTCGCTATGGCGGCTGCTAGCGCTGGCGTCAAGTTCTACTGTGCTTATCCAATGAGCCCTTCAACCGGCATCCTACACTGGATGGCTGCCAACGCTCGCGAACTTGGAATCATGGTTCGTCAGGTTGAGGACGAGATTAGCGTCATCTGCATGACAGTTGGTGCAGCCCACGCCGGTTGCCGTTCGATGTGTGCTACCTCCGGTGGTGGATTTGCGCTGATGACCGAAGGAGTAGGTGAAGCCGGTATGATGGAAGTTCCCATCGTTATTGTCAATGTCCAGCGTGCTGGACCTTCAACAGGGGTCCCTACAAAAACAGAGCAGGGAGACCTGTGGCAGGTGCTCGGTGCAAGTCAGGGTGACTTCCCGAAATTAATCCTCGCTCCGAGCAGCCCCCTAGATGCTTTCCAAACGATTCCTGAGGTGTTTAACTTGGCTGACAAGTATCAGTTACCTGCCATAATCCTCTCCGACTTGCTGATATCAGATGAGACTTCAACTATCAACCCTGAATTACTTGATATGCATCCAGTCATTGATCGTGGTGAACTAATCACTGAAGCTGGAGACGAAGCCGATAATTACGAGCGCTACAAATTCACAGACAGTGGCATATCCCCGCGCGCTCTTCCTGGAATTCCTGGATACGAGCACGTGGTCGCTAGTGATGAGCATATGCCAAATGGTGTACTAATCAGCGACGAATTTACTCACCCACATAAGCGTAGGGCAATGATGGAGAAGCGACAGCGCAAGATGGGTGGTTTACTGGATGATTTACCGCCCCCAGTAATTGTGGGAGATTCCAACGCTGAGGTTACTTTGGTAGGGTGGGGTTCAACCGCTGGTGTAATTCAGGAAGCGATTGAACAACTTGCGACGGCTGGTGTGGTGGTAAATCACCTACATTTCAAGTGGATAGTTCCATTCCATGCAGATGAAGCGGTTGAACTATTGTCATCATGCAAGCGCACTATTCTCATTGAGAACAACTACTCAGGACTATTCCACCGCTATATGCGGGGCGAGACTGGGTTTACGGTGGATGGTCACATCCGTAAGTATGATGGCGAGCCATTCAAGCCACACCACATCGTGGCAGCGGTTCAGAAGCAACTTGAAGGCGAAGAGACTTTGTCTGTGCCATATGAGGAGATTATTGTTTGAGGAGGTGGATTGATGAGTGATACAAAAATAGAACTAACTTTGACAGCGAAGGATTTCAAGGGTAAGGTAGACCCTGATTGGTGTCCTGGTTGTGGTGACTTCGGTGTACTCAGTGGGTTACAGCGAGCGGTTTCAGAACTAGGCCTACAACCACATCAAATTCTAACAATCAGTGGTATCGGGTGTTCGTCTAACTTACCGGGCTTCTTCAAGTCCTACGGGATGCACACTCTACATGGGCGGTCTTTACCTCACGCTTCTGGTGCTAAACTTGCTAATCACGAGATGACAGTCATTGCTACGGGGGGTGATGGAGATGGCTACGGTATTGGTGGTAACCACTTTACCCATACTAGCAGGCGTAATCTCAACATTCTGTATCTAGTGATGGACAACCAGATTTACGGCCTTACTACCGGTCAAATTTCTCCAACCAGTGAGGTTGGCATGAAGACTAAGAGCACACCACATGGGAGTGTTGAGTTGCCAATTAACCCGATTGCAAATGCAATTACTTCTGGCGCGACATGGGTAGCAAGAGGTTACACTGGTAACATCAAACAATTGGTTAGGTTGATCAAAGAGGGCATTGAACACAAAGGCTTCGCCTTGCTCGATGTGTTCAGTCCTTGTGTGAC
>JACNFL010000262.1 GCA_014384685.1 Methanobacteriota archaeon | reverse complement strand
CTTTCATATGGATATCCAAAATTGCTAACCTAGCTTCTTCTTTTGGTAATGGGATTTCTATAACTCTATCAAATCTACCTGGGCGAAGAAGTGCTTCATCAAGTATATCTGGTCGATTTGTTGCAGCAATTAATTTGACATCCGCTAATGAGTCAAAGCCATCCAATTCAGCGAGTAGTTGCATGAGTGTTCTTTGCACCTCTCTATCCCCACTTGTTGCAGAATCCAGTCGTTTTGCCCCTATTGCATCGATTTCATCTATGAATACGATAGAAGGAGAACGTTCTCTAGCAAGATCGAATAATTCTCTAACCATCCTACCCCCTTCTCCAATATATTTCTGTGCCAATTCACTTGCAACCAATCGAATAAAAGTACATTCAGTACTATTTGCAACAGCCTTAGCAAGCATTGTTTTACCACAACCAGGTGGTCCAACTAAGATAACTCCCCCAGGAGGTTCAATACCAAATTTAGTGAAGGCCTGTGGGTTTGTCAATGGCAACTCAATTGATTCTTTGACAAGTGAGATTTGTTCTTCTAATCCACCTAGGTCTGAAAAAGAAGTATCGGGCTTTTCAATCATTTCCGCACCCATAACTAGTGGGTCCCAAGCATCATTCAATACATCAATTATTGATAGGGTATCTTGGTTCAAAGCAACCCTTGCCCCCGGTTTCAAAAGTTCAGCATCAATACCTTGGTTGTATGTAACTAGGAATACTGTACCGTTACTTGACCTTACAACTGCCCGTTCCTTGTCTAGAATATCTTGGATATTTCCAATCACATGTGGTGGCATACGCATTAGCCGTACTTCTTCACTTAAACGACCGATTTTTGATTTTTGTTTTGCTACCCGATTTTCTAAATCAATTCTGTCCGATAATAACTGTTGAGTCTGTAGTCGTAATTCTTCAAACTTATCTTCTAAGTTTGTAATAGTCCGTTCTGCTATTGTTCCAACCTTATGTGAAGATTGGTCATCATCGTTCGGCGAAATTGCGTCGGTGTCGGATACCATACTAATTCCTAATTGATTGGGGTTTGTTACCTCTAATCAATGTATCACTATGTGGATGTAATCAAATAGTATTCTTGAACGTTTTTTGAGAGGCGCGAAGATGGACTAAAATAGGGTTGGCCTTATGTCCAAGCGAGGTTAATGGGTAATTGCGAGTTATGTGGAGCCGTTAGCGTTTCAACCAAGAGCATGTCTATGCACGGTGCTTTTGTTGAAGGATGCAGTAAGTGTCAAGAAAAAATGGGATATAATCCCGATACAGACCAAGCAGCTAAGAATGTGGCTAGGGTGAACAGGAAGACATCTGCCGCCACTTCTGGTGGTTATGGTGGCCTTGGTACTGCTGGCAAAGATATCATGGTGAGAGATGGCAAGGAATTAGTTGATGATTTTCCTTCAATCATCCGAGAAGCACGTGAAAAGAGAGGATGGGATCAACGAACACTTGCATTAAAAATGAAAGAGAAAATCAACATAGTTCAACGTACTGAAGGTGGAAAACGCCCCGGAGATACAGTCATAAGAAAATTTGAAAAAACATTAAAAATTTCCTTATTTAGAGAATTATCTGATATTGCAGTTGAACGCACAGTTGGAAATAAAGAGTCTCGCTCACTAAATTTAGGTGATTTAATCAAAATGGCTCGTAAAGAGGGGGAGTAATCTATCTCTTCAGTTCCTTTGCATATCATCCACCTTTCTCAAGACGATCCGAAGAAATGTACTGCAAGGAAATTAGAGCGCCTGGAATTAGCAATAGTTCATAATTCCCTTAAACGCCCACCTCGAAGAGGATTCTTGCTTGACCCATTAGCCGGTGAAATTCTGGGACCTGATGATATTCCCGAAATTAAGCGTGGCGCTTCAATAGTAGCGCTAGATTGCTCTTGGAAAAAATGTGATGTTTCATTTGAGGATGTGAAAAATAAATCTCCCAAATTAAAACCTAGAACCTTGCCTTTGTTATTAGCAGCGAATGAAGTTTCTTGGGGTAAACCAGGGCGATTATCAACGGTTGAAGCCTTGGCTGTTTGTCTTATTTTGTTGAATGAGTGGGAACAAGCCAAAGATATTCTTCGACCATTCAAATTTGGGGACGAATTCTTGAAACTAAACAAAGAGCCATTAGAAGCATATTCCGAAGCAAAAAGCAATGCCGAACTAATAGAAATACAATGGGAATTTTTTGATAAGCCCCAATAATGACAATCTAGAATAGATCTAGTGATTTTTCTGGTGGTCTACAGATAATAGCAACTTTTCCATTATCAAGTATAGGCCTTTGCATTAATTTAGGATTTTCAACAAGTATGTCAATTATGACTCCGCTATCAATATGTTCTGGTTTGTTTGGTGCTTCTTTGTCGCCCCATCTAATCAGTTCAGAAATTGGGTCCTTTAGTCTGGTAATCAAATCCTTAATTTGTTGTTTAGATAATGGATTTTTCAAATATAGAACAATTTCTGGTGATTCATTGTTAACTAAATCTAAAGTTTGGCGGCTTTTTGAACACCTAGGGTTGTGATACAACTTCACAGCATCACCTAACAAGAGAGCCGACTGAAATTTCACCATCAATTGAAATTAATTTTACGTTCCCCTCGCCATCATCAGCAGCCAATAACATACCTTGACTCATTACACCACGTAATTTTCTTGGCTCTAGATTAGCCACGAAAACAACAGATTTACCATTCATTTCTTCTATTGAATAATATGGTTTCAATCCCGCACAAACTACACGCCCTTCTGGGGTACCATCATCAACAGAAACAACATATAATTTGTCTGCATTCGGGTGGTCTTCTACATTAGTAATCAGTCCGGTTCTCAATTCTACCTTCATGAAGGCTTCAAAATCAAGGTAGGCTATTCCTTCTGGTGCTTCACTCATTTTTTCATTCTCCTTTTTCTTCCCACCTTTTACCCCGTGGGTTGGGTCTTTTGAATCAGATGTTGTTGATTGATCTGCAAGTAGTTTTTCTTCTTCTAATATTTCATCTAAATCCAGTTTAGTAAATAATGGGTCAGGGTTTTCTCCACTCCAAGTCATTTCACTATCCCAGTCTAAAGCGGCACTCCATGAAACATGAGATACTTCACCCGTAAGGCCAAGATTATTCCATGATTGTTGGGCACTAAATGGTATGAATGGCTGAGTTACGATTGCTAAAGTTCGTGCAATCCTCCAACCAAATGCAAGTTTTGCCAATGAATGTTTTCTTTGGTTATACCATTCTTCATCAGCATCTTCTGGTTCTTTAAGGAATTTCCAAGGTGTTGCCTCTTGTAACATTTGGTTTCCTAATTGGGCCATGTTCATCGCACTACGCAAGGCCTCTTTGTATCGATGTTTTTGAAGGCTTGAAGTGATGTTTGAATGCAGTTCAGAAATTTTGGCTATTTCCCCTTCTATTAATGATAAATCATTGTATTTAGTTAGTGGATTTTCTCCGGATCCATCATCTAAACGGGCAGCTAAAGTCATTACTCTGTGTACAAAATTACCATATGTCCCAATTAGTTCATTGTTAATTTTTTCAACAAAATCCGGCCAATTAAAATCTGTATCATGGTTTTCTGGCATATTTATTGATAAGTAATAACGCAGTGTATCAGGTTGGAATCTATCAAGGAATGCTGGCAACCAAACAGCGTGTTTACGACTCTTTGAGAATTGCCCCCCAGCTAACATCAAGTATTCCATTGCTGGAACATTATCTTCTAGATGTAAATCCCCTATTCCAGGGCGCAAATCAGAATCGGGAGATACCTCTTTATCGGTATTATTCAAACCCATAATTAATGCAGGCCAAATAACGGTATGGAAGGGAATATTGTCCTTACCTAGGAAATATAGATGGCGTGGCTGATTGCCTGTCTCTGGATTTTTCCACCAGTTTTCCCAAGCAGATTCTCCATCAGGATGATTTCCCTCAGCAAACTCTTGTGACCAGATTCGAGCACATGTGTAGTACCCTTGAACAGCCTCAAACCACACATATACACACTTGCCTTTCCATTCATCCCCATCCAGTGGTAAATCAATACCCCAATCTAGGTCCCTAGTAACAGCCCGAGGCCGTAATCCCATGTCCAACCAATTTTTTGTCATTGCCTTAACATTGGTTTTCCAACTATCCCAATTATCTTTAGAATGAAGTTCTAAGGATTTTTGAAATAAATCCAAACGGAAAAAGAAATGGTTAGTATCTCTGATTTCAATATCAGCATTCGGATTCATCTTTGAATGAGGTGAGGTTAGTTCCGATGCTTCGTAAGTTGTTCCACACTCATCACATTGGTCACCACGTGCAGATTCGTATTGGCAATTGGGGCAGGTTCCTTCGATATAGCGATCAGGCAAAAATCGCCCTTCTCCTCCCTGTCGAAGTTCGTAATATTGTTGCATAGTTTTTTTCTCAAACATTCCAGCCTCGTACAGTGCTAGAAAATTCTCTTGGACATATTTTTTGTGTCTTGGGTCGGAAGTACGATTGAATAATGCACCTCCATATTCAATCCCTCTTGGATCTATATTAGGTTCCCAAGCACATCCAAGATTCAGAAGGGCTAGTTTGTTAATTGCATGATATTTGTCTACAATATCTTGTGGTTTTACTCCTTCTTGTTCAGCGGTAACTGTGATTGGCGTACCATGTTCATCGCTACCACTTACGAGTAAAACTCTGTTGCCTAGTGCTCTCTCAAACCTAAGGTGAATATCTGGTGGCAAGTAACATCCTGCTACATGACCAAGGTGTAATGGGCCATTGGCATAGGGCCAAGCTACGCAGATAAGTACATACTCAGGCTCCTCCATAGATTCGGGGCGGAACAGGATGTTAATGGCAATACCTATCCTTATTGTTGAACAACATTAAATTTTATGATTTTTTATGTTAAGTCAAGGTAGATTCAAAGGCTAATGGCACATGGAGATACTGTCGTGCGCAATCTTAGCCGGTGGAGAATAGAAATCCGATGAGCTACACTCTCCTCGTCACTTATGCCGTTTTGGCAATTGGTGTCTCGTTTTTATGTAGTATTCTTGAAGCAGTTCTTCTTTCAACATCTGTCTCCAATGTTGCCGTCATGGAAGCGAAAAAACAGCGTTTTGCTAATTTATGGCGGCTATTCAAAAATGATCCTGAGCGGCCGTTAACTGCGATACTGACTCTCAACACAATCGCTCATACAGTGGGTGCTATTGGGGTAGGAACTGAAGTTGCAAAATTATATGCTGGTAGCACTGAATTAGATTTGATTGTAGGTATTGCTTCAGCAATTCTCACTTTGGGTGTTTTATTATTTTCAGAAATATTACCCAAAACTCTCGGTACACTCTATTCTAAGCGTTTAGCAACGCCTGCAGCATTTCTTTTACAAATCTTAATTTATGGATTAATATGGATTGTTGTTCCTATTCAATGGGCTAAAAAATTGTTCCCTACACCTGAGCAAGAAACTGTCACAAGGGATGAATTAGTAGCGCTTGTCGATGTGGCCGAGGAAGAAAAAACAATAGAAGCTGATGAAGAAAAGGTAATTCATAATCTCTTGAAACTCCGAGATATCACCGTAAGTGATGTAATGACTCCTAGAGTGGTGATTACCTCAGTTATTGACACTTACACTGTTCAACAAGTTTTGGATGAAATGCCTATCATGGTACACGGTAGGCTTCCAGTACAAGGTGAAACAATAGATGACATCAAAGGATATGTGTTGAGAAACCAAATT
>JACNFL010000288.1 GCA_014384685.1 Methanobacteriota archaeon | reverse complement strand
TGAATAAATCATAGAAAAGCACGTAATCGGATATCATCCTTGCACCTGTGAATCTAGCACTAGTCGCAATTGCTGCTCTCATGAGATGTGCCCATCTTTCCTCTCCAACTGACCAAGCCTGCAAAACCTCATTTTCTAACACTGAGTAAAGTGAATCAACATCTCGCTGGTCATCTCGGTCATCCTCAGCCTTTCCAATGGCCCAACCATTAACACCATGTTCACAGGCTTCTGGCCACCACCCATCCAAAATTGAGAAGTTCGGAACCCCGTTCATTGCCGCCTTCATACCACTGGTTCCCGAAGCCTCCATTGGGCGAACTGGGTTATTCAACCAAATATCCACGCCACCGGTCATCGCAAGACCGGTAGCCATTGAATAATCTTCCAAGAATGCAACTGGTATCTCATCTGAAATCTGTTCAGCACCAGCAAAGATATCGCGAATTAGTTGTTTCCCCCCCTCATCTCTAGAGTGAGCCTTGCCAGCAAAAACAAATTGAATTTTGCCAGCACCAATTTTCCTTAATCTCTCTAAATCACTGAACACTAAATTTGCCCTTTTGTAGGTTGCAAAACGACGGGCAAACCCAATTGTCAAGCGGTCTTCATGCAACTCAACACCTGTGCTTGCATTCACAAGGTCACGCAAAACTGCTCGCGCTTGTTGACGGGCTGAAATCAAGGCTGAATCCGGTATTTTACCTGCATGTGACAAAATTGCCGGGTCATTACGCCAACCATGCAAATGCTCATCAAAAATTTCCTTCATAGGAGGGGTTGTCCATGTGAGGTGATGAACTCCATTGGTTATTGGTTCGATGTGCGTTCCCTCAAACATTGTAGAAGCAACCCAAGCATTCAGGTTTGATACAGCATTCACTTGACCTGCCAAAGCGATTGCAAGATGGCTCATCGAGCATGATTCTTCACACCCATCAAATGAGCGCACATTTTCTGGTAATAAATTACCAACCACTGCATCTACGTCCTGCCAAGAAAATCGATCATGACCTGCAGGGACAGGGGTATGAGTTGTAAACAACGTTCTTCTTGATAACTCAGCAAGAGTCCATCCTTGAGATAACATTTCTATGGCCGCAAATGTACAGTGACCTTCGTTGAGATGCAATCCTTTCAGTGGCCATTCACCAAGCGCCTTAAGGATTCTAATCCCGCCAACACCAAGCAGATATTCTTGCCGTAATCTTGTAGAATCATCGCCTCCATAAAGTCGATTTCCTAAGGCAGCATGCTCAGGTTTGTTCAAGTCATGCCTAGTGTCAATAAAATATACAGGAACTACATGACCACTGATCCCTGTTACTTGAGTTATCCATACGCGCGCATTTAGGGTGGTGCCATCTAATGGCAAAGCCAATTCAATACCTGTATCTGTAAGGTGTTCCGAAGGGTCAATTTCGGGATAAGTTTCAGACTGGTTTCCTTTAGAATCAAGATGTTGCCTACCATATCCCTCGCGATAAAGTAAGGTTACAGCGACTAGATCTACTTCTCCATCAGCAGCTGACTTTACATGGTCACCTGCTAGTACTCCAAGCCCACCAGAATAGGTGTGAAGGTCGGACCAAAGTCCAATCTCTGCTGAGAAGTATGCGACCACCATGAGTACACCCGATAGAAATCAGTCATATCATGTCTGCGCAACTAGTTTCCTCGGCCTGATCTGTAGACTTGCTGGCCAAACCAGTTTAGACTATCATTAGTGAGTTCATCCCAATCGAATCTCCATTCCCAGTTTCCATCTAGAGTACCTGGGGTGTTCATACGCGCTTGTGAGTCCAACCCCATAACATCTTGAAGAGGGATGATTGCAAGATTTGCAGGTGAATTCAAAGCATCTTGAATCAAATCCTGCACTGGTTTTCCCCCCCAACCAACAGTGGTATCATTATCATGAGTTCCAGTATAAACCACCGTGTCCTCAGAATGATTCTCTGGATTGTGAGGGTTGTCAACATCATCATTGGCGAAATGCAAGACAGCCATACCTGGTATCCCATTTTGTTTTCTCAACTCAACAACTGATGGTGGAATGATTCCCAAATCTTCGGCGACTATTTTACCCGCAGGAGCGACCTCAAGGATGGCCTCAAGAAGTTCTGTTTTCGGTCCTTGAACCCACTGGCCATTCTTGGCAGTTGGGTGATGGGCTGGAATTTCCCATGCTGAATCTAAGGCGCGGAAATGGTCGATTCTAACGAGGTCAAACATCTCAAACATACGTGCTGTACGTGCTTTCCACCAAGCGAAATCTTCGTCACGGTGTGCATCCCAATTATACAACACAGTACCCCACTTTTGCCCGTCTTCTGAGAAGTAATCAGGTGGGACTCCTGCGACCACCGAAGGCGCTCCGCTAGCCTCAAGTTTGAACAAATGTTGATTTGCCCAAACATCCGCCGAATCGTGGGCGACAAAGAACGGTAAATCACCAAACAGGCTTACCCCGCATTCCTCTGCAGTATTACGTAATTGACTCCAATCAATTTTGATGATGAATTGTTCTTCCATCCACTTACCCATTGAACCATATAACTCATCAATGACCTCCTTGATTGCCTCTGGATCTCTGTCCCTTAGTGGAGCTGGCCATTGTGTCCATGGCAATCCATCTAACTGATATTTCAAAACCGCAAACAGGGCGTAGTCCTCTAACCAATGGAGATTTTTCTCAATCCACTTCTCTACAGATTCGTAATCCAAGCGATAATGCATTGCAGGGTCACGAAATCTATCCCAAACTGCAAAGGCCGAATATGATGCATATGGTGACCCATGCTCATCGGGCGGCGTCAACGGCAACATCTGCCATACACTGCAACCGATTTGGCTAAGTAATCTACAGAATCGGTGAGCATCTTCGCCCAAAGTTTGCGAAGGAAGCGATGTGAGATGGCAAAGAACACCCGCTTGGCGCATGAACGGCCTACGGCCGTTGCTACCATAATGTTTTGATGTGCCTTCAACTGCCAAATGTGATGAAGCGTCACTCAGTTGCAATTGCAATCCTACTTTTGATGACGCCACTGCTTGGCATCATCAGTACCGCAGCCACACCTGACAACATTACAATTGATGGTGACCTATCGGAATGGGACTCTGACACACTGATAGATATTGATTCAAATTCGTCAGTACCTTTCAGAATGACATGGAATGATACTCATCTGTTCTTTGCATGGCAAGAAACCGATTGGGCAGGGGTGAATAATGAAGGAGCAGACCTATTCATTTATCTGAATACTACAGAAGGCGGGAGCCCTCTGTCAAAAGAGTGGTCTCTTTCACAGACTTTACCATTTCCAGCAGACTTCGCTTTCGTAATTGAGGATTCATCATATTTCTCTTTGCAAACCTACGATGGAATCGGATGGGTTGAAGCGGACCAGACTGGTGTTTCAGCATTTGTTGGCTGGTCAGGTAATAAAAATACAGAGATTTCCATACCTTGGAGCAACATTGGATCCCCCACAAGTTTAGCAGTTATTGCTTGGGCGCAGTGGCAAGATGAAGGCAATGTTTGGACTTCATTCCCATCTGAAAATCCTGCTAGTAATGATGGCGCAGAAACCTTCACACACGCCTATGTGATTGCAGACCGTACTGTTGAACAGACACCAGCATATACACCCGTTGTTGATTTCACTGGAACTGTGGAGAAAATGGACGATGCTCTGAACTTGGCAATAGTTTTTCACCAACATCAACCATACTACAAGAACAAATTAACTGGCATGATTGAGATGCCCTGGGTAAGAGTTCATGGGATGACTGAATACGTTGATTCCCCGGGTATTTTAGCCCAACACCCCGGCACAAAAGTGACCTATAATTTGGTGCCGTCATTTGTTGAACAACTGATTGAGTACCACCGTGATGGAACCGCCGATGTCCATACTGACTTCGCTCGGCGGTATTGGCCTGTTGATGCAAATGGAACTGTGACTGATTATCCAAATGCCACAGCACTAGAATTGCACACAATGCAATTTCAATCATTTTGGAATTCGGGGTGGATTTACAATGTCACCGCTGGTGACCCTGAATTAGGCTGGCTATTTCCCTCTGCCGCCCGTTATTCAGAGATTTATGGAATGACAATGCATAATCTGAAACCAGCGACAATTATGGATGATACTCTGCTTCAACCTCAAGAATTTTTGGACTTGCAAGTGCTTTGGTATCTGTTCCAATTCTCCCCCGACTATGTATTAGGTGAATATCAATTGATTGAGGATTCAGTTGCTGATGGCAGGCCTGCTCATTATAATCAGACTCTGAAATCACTGTATGAGCAAAATGGTAACTATACACCAGCTGATTTGTCATTTGTCTTGGCAACACAGCAAGAGCATTTGGCAAATGTGTTACCGATGTATTCTGCTCTAGCAGAAAGTGGCCAAGTTGAATTGACTACAACACCATATTATCACCCGATTATGCCGTTGTTGATGATGGACGGCTGGACTTTTGAAGATGGTATTCGCGTCAACAAAGATTCTTGGCCTGATGATGTTGCTAGCCAACTAAACAACGGAATGGATTTGTTTGAGCAAGAATTAGGATTCCGCCCAACAGGAATGTGGCCATCAGAACAATCGGTATCTCCAGCAATGGTTCAACCGGTTTCTGATGTAGGAATCCAATGGATGGTAACTGATGAAGTCAATTTGGAAGAATCAACTGTTGCAGGCGGTGCCACAATAGACACCAGCATCGCCTCTAATTTAGCAATCCCATGGATTGCAACAGGCATAGGTGATGATGGCACCTCAACAGGTACTGGAGGAGGTGGCGAAGTTGCTGTCATTTTCCGCGACCGCGTTATTTCAGACCGCATCGCATTTCAATATGGATCAATGACTCCAGCCGCCGCAGTTTCAGATTTCATCGCTTACATTGATGATGTTAGACAACAACTACTTGCAGAAGGAAAAGACCCTAGTGATCATCTTCTAACCGTGGCACTAGATGGTGAAAACTGGATGTTCATGTCAGAATTCCAGCACCAAGATGGCGGACGCCCATTCATGGACGAATGGTATGGAAGGCTTGCCAGCCACCCTTCAATAGTGACCACCACACCAAGCGAATTTTTGGAGAAGAACCTCACTTTACCGCGTATTGAAACTATCGGCACCGGCTCGTGGATTGACGGAACTCTGTCCACTTGGGCAGGAGAAGCCGAAGAGAGTTTAGGCTGGCAACGCTTGATAGAAGCTCGTCAAGCGTTGATTGCATTTGAGGACACTAACCCTACTCATTCCGGACTTGATGCGGCCTGGGAATCACTCTACATCGCCGAAGGAAGCGACTGGTTTTGGTGGTACGGTTTGGACCAAGACAGTGGCTATGACGAATTATGGGACACACTTTTCAAGGTACATCTTTCCAATATTTACCGAGCAATTGGGCTTGAGTTGCCCCCATATTTGCAAGACTTGTGGACTAATCCTGCGGTTCCCACTTTACCCAATACAGGGATAATTGAACCAATGATAGACCAGTACGAATTGATGGCCCTCAAGATGCCTTGGCTGCTGGACTCGCGGTCATCTATCAAGAGTTCAATCTCGTCCCTTGGTTGTCAGCCAGAGAAAATATTTTCCTCGGACAGGAACCGAGTCGCATTTGTATCCTTCCTGCCAAGCGTGAGCGCGAAAAGGCCAGAGAACTGTTCGAGCAACTCGGTTCTGACATTGACCCCTCAACGCTCTGCCGAGATCTTACCGTTGCCGAACAGCAGATCGTTGAAATCGCCAAGGC
>JACNFL010000139.1 GCA_014384685.1 Methanobacteriota archaeon | reverse complement strand
GCTCAATTCGCCAATCACAAGTTGATTTAGGCCCTTCTAAATTGATTTCACCCTGTAAAGCAGAACCATTTGAAATTGCTTCAGGCTGACGGATCCTAGAAGGTTGTTGTGAGATGATTCTGATTATTGGCGGACCTGCAATAAATGTAAAGTTAGAATCAACAGAAATCGGACCACTGGACTGAAGAAGGAGTTCATCAGGACCACCGTAGTCACTTGCGGATGTGCCAATTAGTCCTAATTCACGTAGAAACTCGAGAAGGTTCGGTGCAAAACCATCTCTGTCATCAACTGGCCACTGTTTTTTTGCAGTCAAGACGATTCCTCCTGTATATCTGTCCAACCTGATTCTAACGCTTGGTAAAATGATTCAAAACAAAGGTTGGCAAAATTATCGGGATTGTTGCCAATCGGTTGGCCATCTAATTCTGTGATTAATACTACGCCAATTCCAGTACCTATTGCCACTAACGCTCTTGCCCTTGAAAGAAGATTTCTTGTTAGACGGCCAGGAATAAGAGGGATTCCTTCCCGCTCAAGATGACTTTGAATGGAAGCAAGCGAAATTGAATCAAGCGCCCCCTCTGAAGGTGCTGGGTACCAAGCAGTACCATCATCATCCAAAAGTAAAGGAGTGGCCAATTGGCAGTCAACTACCGCTTCATTATGAATTAAAAGCGCAATTTCACACCCTCTCTCTGCTGCTTGTGCTCCTGCATCCTTGTATGGTTGCCAATCACCATGTTTACACCCCGTAATGCCATCTTTCCATCTTGGTGCAGGAATTGCGGTTGCACTTACTCTAGTAATCTTAAGATGAGAACCAGAATTAATTTGCTTCCATCGAGTTGAGGCTGACATTTCTCCATTCAAATTAAGGTTTAAATTTGCTAATCCAACACAATCATCTTGATTTGATTCTTCAATATTTGAAAATACAGAAAGCATCGTACTTAATGCCTGTTCACGGGCATCAACCGGCCATTCAATTGACAAGCGAGATGCATGCTCTTTGAGACGAGTAAGATGTTCTTCGAAATGGGCTACTGAAAAGCCACCGTCCCACCTCAAGGTGGTGAATACTGAGCTCTTTGCCAGTTCGGTCATCCCATCACCACTCTCCTACGAGGGGCTCGTACCCATCAATGCTCACCTTGAAGAATTGGGTCACAATAGATCATCAATCAATGAATCGAGTTCACTATCACCACTAGATGGGCTACTTGATGCAGTATCACCAAACAAGTCATCTGATAATTCAGCAAGACGTCTGCTGGCGTCTGTTGGTGGTGCCTCTACTTGTTGAGTAAAGCCTGACTGCGTCTCTTGAGGTGTACTTGCTACTGGAGATTCTTTTGATGCTTCAATCTGAGATGCTGCCGGCATCAATGTTCCAGCCAAATCAACATCAGGGCCACGAGAGACTTCACCATCTTCGTTATCTCCCCAACCTTCTTCTTGAGGTAATCCCCAAGCCGCATGAGCAAGTTCTAATGCTTCATTTCTTGAACGATTACTACGTCCACGAATAGCCAACAACAGAACGGTAACAATAGCTAGTGAAAGGAGAATTGTAAGTAATGTATTCATATCAATTAAGTCAAACAAACCAGAACTTGCTTCGCCATCATTACTGCCATCACCACCACCATCAGATGGTGCTTTGTAAGGCTTCAATTCCTTGGCTTGTACCAAGTGCTTCCAAGCGTTACCGTCATAGGCTGATACTGCGATGAACCAGTGTGTTGAATTATCGTATGGTGATGTCTCATTGAATTCTTCTAATGACCAGAAAGTACCGATGATTCCACCCTTAGCCATATCCGCTTCATCGGTGTTCTCGAAGCGTGAATCGCTAACATATATTCGATAACTGCGAATATCTGTTCTAACTATTTCTTGCCAATCAATTTCAATTGCCCCGCCATCTTCACTCCATTGCACAGTGAAATCGACATCTGGAAGATGTCCGCCAGGGTCATCGCCTGAGTTATCAATTGCCTTGCCTGAACCAACATTCAACAAGTCGCGGTGAGCATTGCCAGACGAATCAACAGGAACAATTGCAATATGAACAGGGATTCCTGACATGATGGCTGCTCCACCATCAATCATTTCAACCATAATTGGTTGTTCAACAATACGGTCAAGAATCATAATTGGCTGTCTATGACCACTACTTGTGTAGGCAATAATATCAGAATATACCTCATAATGGTCAATATCACTAGCATCGCTCAGTTCAAACTCAACATAAACTGCAGTCCCATTATCATTGGGAACATCTGTTACAATTGGTGCCTGCAAGCGGTCAGGAGCAATGATATCATCGCGATTATCTATTGGTGTTACCACTACTGAAGGTAAACCAGTCAAGAATGCTGAACCGTACAAATCATGAATTGTTACAGTTACTGAAAGTGGAACATTGGCGCGAATAGTATCAGGATCTGAATTCTCAACACTATCGCCATCATAGAGGGCTTTTGTTAGAGTTAAACCAATCAATCCTTGTTCTGAATTTATTGGATATTGAATATCCATCTTTACTGCTCCACAAGCACTCACATCATCTTTGCATCTTGCCCATGTGGCAGCCAAATTATCCACTGGTTGACTACTCGCCCAAATGACATAGTAACCAAAGTCGTCAACATCTGTTGCAGCCCAACTGACATCAATAGCCTCGCCCTTATCTTGAGGGTGGTCCCATGCTGATAGGTTCTGCACACGTCCTGGTGGATCGGTACCACGGAGGTTCTTTTCAGGCGTTGCTTGGACAACAGTAACATTTCCATAATCACCATTGCCCCACGCATCAAACGCTACGACAGTTACCCAATACGGGGTATTGTCCTCTAGAGGTGTTGCACCCCAATGAGAGATGATGGTTGAGTTCGTTGTACAATCAGCAACAATTGTTGCATTAGCAAAGTCTGCTGCTCTAGTAGGAGTCATTTCATCAGCTAGTGATGGTCTTACGAGAATTGTATGCCAAGCACAATCGTCCTCATTATTTGGTGTCCATTCCACAGTGATTCTACCTCCTTCATCTTCAGGGGTATCGTATGCAGTGATGTTTTCAACAGGATTTGGTGGAATGCCATCGTTGATTCCCCCTGTTGGGACCACTGGACCAATGATTGTTGCATTTGCTGGGTCGTGAAGTCCACCTTCATCAACACAAGTTAATGCAACCCAATACGGTTGACCTTTTTCAAGTTGCAAAACAGTACTATTTGATTGCGCATTGATATCGCTATCTTGAGATGGCAGACCTACTGCATCAGTAATTTCTTGAGTTACCGCCCAAATTCTTGTCCCCGCGTGATCAATTGCAGTACACTTGCTCCACTCAACATAGAGGTCCCCATCTGCTCCACCTTCTGCAGGACCTGCGTTAGCCCATGCAGGAGGATTTGGTACCTCATCACTGGCTGAAGCGGGACCCATAACAGGTGATGGTTCACCAAGAGTGCCGTCATCATATTCAATCAGAGCAACTCCATAAATATCTACACCATCAATAATTGGTACACCGTTTACAGTAGCAATTTCTGCTAGAGTTGTGGACCACATTGGGATTCGTGCATCGGGTGCTCGCATTGCTAGGTCAGCCGATGTTGGCATTGAACTCCAGTTTCCTTCTTGCAAATAAATTCGATATGCCTCCCAACCACTATCTTGGCTTGGAGTCCACTCAGCAACTAATACGCCACCACCATCATCAGGGCGGTCAAATAAATCTAACAATTCAATTGGCGATTCTGAGCGAGTCCAGTCATACATGATGCGTATTTCTAAAGTGCCATTTAGTGGGCTATGTAAACGAATGTGTAAGTCACGTCCTTCTTGTGTTAATGTACCACGACGTGCTGCTAATGAGAATTCATCGGCTAAATTACTATTCAAACTAGTGAGGTCCCACGTACCAGAATAATTCACACTATGAGACGCCACCCATACCGCTGCACCTTCTACAGGGCTGGATAGAGTTAGAGGCATCTGATGAATGGGGATTCCATTCGGCGAGGCACTATTTGCTTGGCTAGGTAGAATTACCGAATTAGTTGGACCAATGAGGGCAATTCTTTGACCGGGAGTAGTGGAATTTGTAATGTCCCATGAATTACCTGAAAAAGTCGCTGACAACGGATCTGCACGACGCATTGATTCCCTCTCAACATCCAAGTAATTTGGCGCAGGGCCAAATCCAAATAATCCATTATCAGCAGTTGTCAACCAAATACCATTGGCTCCAACCCAGCCACCAGTCAACGAGAACATGTATTCTTGACGCACTACATTATGCTGGCTTGAAGAAATATCAACCCAATCTACACCACCATTACTGAGGACAACCAAGGTTGTACCGTCACTGAGAATATCGTTAATTGGCCACGCTGAAAACGACCATGATGGATTTCCTGTTTCCATCTGATTAGCGCCAGCATTCCAATGCATTAGCGGCTCCTCAAAAGTGGCAACATGCACACCCCACCAATCAGCTGCAATCGCCTTGACATCATTTGACGGCAACATATCGACACGATACTGTTGCCCTGGTGCCATTGTCGTCAGGTCAAATGATGTCGCCCCAGGCCTTGAAGCGCCCTCACCATTGTGAGATAAGAATAATGTTGGACCGTATGTAATAGTTGAATTACCACTTGTAATTACTGTCGTAGAAGCGTATGCTATACCGTTGACACGGTTTCCAATCAACCCAGATTGTGCATTATAAGTCGCGACTACCGAATGACTGGGC
The DNA here is from genome assembly GCA_014384685.1 of Methanobacteriota archaeon. The sequence continues at coordinate 1,052 of JACNFL010000139.1, read as the reverse complement.
ACATCCCAGCGAACCATTCCAGCGGGTGTAGCAAGCATCAACTCAGACCCTTCAACCCAAATCTTGTCAATTATTGGCCCGGGAAGCCCGTCTTGAGTTGTGATAGAATCATCCCATGCTTGCGTGGTAGTATTCCACACACCAAGTCCACCATAAGTTGCAACCCAAATACGATTATCATATTCAACAAAATCACGAACGATGTTGGATGGTAAACCTGCAAGCAGTGAGCCATCCGTCCAACTTTGAGTTGTTAAATTGTAAACTTGGAATCCTGCAGATGTTGTTGTTGTCCCCATCAGTCCGATTACTAAATCACTACCAGAGCGATAGATTCCATCCATCAGATAATGTAATGGAACCGGTGTTCCTGAAATCTGTCCTGTTGAGATATCAACATGGTAAAGTCCTGCACTTGTTGTAACCCACAAATCATTGTTAATTGGTAGTATTTCATTGACAATATCCCAAACAAATGGATACGCTTCTATCCACTCAATTGTACCATTTGAGAGTAGTTCCCCATGTAGAATTGAGGAGCCTGAATACTGTTGAGAATCATCTGCAGATGTAAGCCAAACATCCGTTCCGCTGAAAGTAACCTCAAGCATTCTTCCACTAGATAATCCTGCTAGAATATCAACCGCACCTTTGTGCAATCCTGTTGAGTTAATGGTGTCAATTCTGTTGTATCCTGAATCCCCCCCTGGCCTACCTATCATCCAATCAACTTGATTGCTGTTAGAAGGTCTAACTTCCATACTAGATGCCTGAGTGCCCACATCAATTTTCATTCCTGAACCAAGTTGACCACCACTTGCAGCAATTCTTGAAATTCCCCCAGAACCACCATCTTCATCGGTGTGTGAAACCATCAAAACACCGTTATCCCAGCGCATTCCATCGGGGAAAACTTGGTCCGGCATGATACCATTTGTTGTCTCCGAAATAGATGCTAACCAACTACCAGAAGTGTAACTATATCGTGAAATCCCTACATTATTCTGTTCAAAACCAACGTTACCGACACCCCCAATTGCATCACACGCTAA
>JACNFL010000185.1 GCA_014384685.1 Methanobacteriota archaeon | reverse complement strand
GAAATTTGAGAATGAGTTTTTCTCACTCCTCAGAGTCGGAGATTGCAATACTTTGGAGCTCAATAGGTTCAAGGGCGTCTTCTTTGTTCTCAATTACGTTTCTTAATATTACACCGTGATGAGATTGTAATCTTCTGCTTCGCATCGCTAGCCCAATTTTGACTTCAATGTCCTTTAATTTTGTTAAATCGACTACTTCCTCAAGTTCTTCATCAAATCTTTTGAATGTTCTATGTCTATAATACCAGACTCCAAAATAAATCGGAATCAGGCCGATTGGAATAATTAATTCAGAACTTAGAGCAGAAAGTAGCCAAGATAGTGAAAACTCAGTACCATCGCTACGATAATCTGTGACAAAACCTGCACCAGACACATAGAACCACCCGGTATTACCTCCATACATTGTAAATGGAGTAACACTTTCATTGAATGTATCACTACCTCGTTCTAATTCTATTTGGTCTGACCAACCATCATTGTCGTCATCATCATCAAGCACATCGGGAATAGTATCCCAATCGAAATCTGGCGGTACATCGTTGACGTCGAATATGTCATACTTCTTCAGGGCAGTAGATGAAGCTAATTCTAAATCATTGGTAATGCCATCTCCATCTATATCATCGTCAAGTGTATCTGGAACTCCATCTCTATCCGTATCGTAACAGCCATTCATATAACGATTAGATGACCCCGCAGTATTAGGGCAATCATCGGATATATTGAGTCCAGGTTGGTCTGCATAACCATCACCATCTGAATCAGACCATGCTTCGGAATTATCTGGGTAAGCATCATCTTCATCATTGAAACCATCACCGTCTGAATCATCCTGAGCATCAACAATTGGTGATGTAAAAAGGAGGAAGGTGAGAAAAATGCAAAACCACACTGTAACTCTATTCATGAATTTTCGAATCCGCCCTTTCTTATGAATCAATAAGGACAGCCGTTTATTGTTGACATTTATATACATTAGATTTTATCCCAAAAATATGCAGAAAGAATTGCTCGCTGGTGCGGTTGCCGCTTGCCTACTTGCTCTTGCATGGTTTGGTGGAATATTTAGTGAGGGTGAGAATGAACCAGAACTAGAACCATTTCCCGAATTTTCAACCGTTGCAGATGACGGATTAACCTATTCAAATAGCGATTATGCTGGTGCACCATACATCGTAATTTTTTCAGCCGAATGGTGTGATTCCCCCTGTCATTCAACGATGCACGCAATTAATTCAACTTTGAATGGGCCTGCAATTATTGTGTTAAGTACAGATCCTGCTGATAACCCTCAAGGGATTAGCCTATCAGAATGGCATGATAGATCAAATTCATATGATGACGATGGTGATGATTTAGGCCAAACTTTAGATTTCCCGTTTGCTAAGGGAATAGAGTTAGCCGAGGAGGTAGAAATTAGTTCTAGACCATCGATTGTCTTCATAAACTCGGATGGGGGAGTTGTGAACATTCACAAAGGTGGACTTTCTGATAGTGGAGAAATTACCTCATATTGGGAGTCTGCTGGTGGAACCCTTTGAAATTCTATTTAGGCAATTTAGCAATTGAAAATGCCATCCCATATTTCATCCAAACGTGCCAATGTTGCGTTTGGGTCTAGTACTGTAATTCGTTCCTTGGAAGAAAATGAATTTTCACCATCACTCTCATTGCCTTCACGGTTCAATAACCCTAATTTGAGTAATTTATTTAGTGCATCATCAACCTCAAAATCAACATTTACACCATGTTTTTCTAACCATTTTTCAATTCGGTCATCAAGTGAATCTATTGTATGCTGTTGCTCACCATCCAACAACAAAAATGAGTAAGCAAGCAAAGCCTCCTTCACTTCCTGTTCTTCTGAAAAATCAATCACCATATTGATGACTGCTTGATTATTTGCTTGACCTTTGAAATAAAGATCTTTAGAAACTTGTGAGAGATATGCCTCTTTAGTTTTCATATATTTAGTCCAAGACTTGAGAATATAAGTTGCTAAAGCTGACAAAATACCACCAATAAGTGCAAGAGATGTTTCCCCCGAACCATAGCCAAAAAGAAGTGGCCCGAATTTCATCCCAAGAGTGGCTAACCCACCTATCAAAGGGGCTAATATTTTCATTTGGTCTATACGCCTCATTTTTGGTGAAGTATTTGGAAATATTACCTCCAAATCGAGTTTCGGAATAGTTTTGAAAAGCCTCAAGTGTAATCCTTTTGCCTCCATACCTGGATAATTTCGTGAAGTTTTGTTTTCTAGAAACCACTCCTGCTCACGGAACTGCATTATTTGTATAATTCGTTCATACACCTCTAAATCAACCTCGGTTGGTTTCTTTCTCAGTACCAATTTCTCGAATAGTGAAGGTTTGCGGGAACTTTTGATTGTCTTTTCCCCGAGTTTGTAAGTTTCTAAAAGTTTGAATTCTTCAAATCTAACATCTAGGCTTATCGGAAATACGTCCTCTCCATCCAATGCTGCTTGCATTTCCTCATCTGTAATTTCTAACCAGTTCCCATCACTTAGGGCTTCTCTGAATTGGGTCATGAAATCTGTTGAGTCAAAAATTTCAGGAGTTTCATCAATTGAATCCGGATCAAAATTTGAGTATATTTGTTTTAGAGATTCTTGAGTAGAATGCATTCTGTGATGCCAAAGTGCTTCCAATAATTCTGAAATTTTTGCTATATTATCAGAATTTTCCCCCGCTTCAGCTAATATTAGCGACTTTATTTCAGCGCGGCTAATTGGAATAAAATGCTGAGACGAGGAGCCATTAACCATATGGAACGATTTTACCAACATTGGAACCAACCTTTGAATTAATCGGCCAAATTCTGTTTTAGAGAGAGGAATGAAATACAAGACGAATAAACAAAAATCAGTGGTATGGTTTGATGCGTGTTCTAGCTTTCGAAGATTCTTACGATATTGAAGCATTATTAAGTTCTGGAAATGTTGATACTAGCCAAATTACTCTTGAACAAAAATGGAATTCTGAAAATGCTGTTACAGTCATCAAGGAATTTGCACCAGATATCTTACTTCTAGACCAATTCATGCCGCCGTTCAAGGGATTAGAGGTTCTTAAAATGCTGAATGATGCAGTCAATGCAGAAGAAGTGAAACGTCCTAGCCAAATCATAGGAATTAGTTCTGCAGGGTTTGCAAATCGAGCTATGCTTGATGCCGGGGCTGACCAAGCAATTTTGAAGTTTGATCTTGCAAATCTAAATATTTGGGCAAGAAATATCGATGAATGAATGAATTATTTACCGGGATACCAATCTTCTTGGCCAGGTTCTCTGAACCACCAAGCCCCATCATCATCTCGCCACCATTCGACACCATCGTCATCAACATAGTAATCTTCATCTTCTTCTTCTTCGGAATCAACATCAACTCCTTGTTCTCGAAGAATATCTTTCTTGACTTCTGATGCTGTGTCCTCCACATTGTGGAAAACACGACCGGCCACAGGGTCTTGTGATTGCATTTGGTCGTGATCCCCAGAAGCTATTGCTTCATCACTATCTTTGTAGAACTCTTCCGCCATTTGACGTTTGTAATCATCATACTCGTCAGAACCCCACGAACCTTGGAAAGAATCACTGGAAGAGCGCATCAATTCATCGAGGTTAACTGGACCACCTAATTCTAAATCTGGTGCATCTGGCATATTTTCCTCATCATAGAATTCATCAGAATCAGCCAATAATTTTGGAAATGTTCTGCCATCAGGGTGAGCAGTCTCAATATCTTCAACCAACAAGTCATGCTCCTCTTCGTCTAGATTCTCTTGGTCGTACTCTCGTCTAACAATTTTCACAATCTTGTTCAACTCTCTACCCAAAGTATCCCCTGAGGTATTGGCAGCGGTTTTCTCAATATGGCGGCTTAAACGGTCATATGGCGTGCCTGTCAAGCCACCAATGAAGCCACCTAATCCCTTCTTCTTGCGTGCCATGGTATCGCCTGCGGTACTGATGCAGTGCCAATCCTGTTAAGGATTCACCGCCGGAGCGTGTGCATGGTGGACGGTTGGCTGGCCCAAGCAATGTCGGCGTACAATGCTGATTCTCTCGCCAATAAAGAAGGATATCGTGGCCTAGTAATGATGCCTGGCGTTACACTTGAGCAAATCCTACATTGGTCATTAGAATCACTACCAGACGAAATTCTAATTGGTTTAGATGCAGATAATAGCCGACCTCATCATCGAGAAGTTGATGAAATGTTTGAGGGAGGTGACCATGAAAATGGGTTATTTGCTGGAGAAGGTTACATCTTAGGCGATGCAACAATAGTAAATCGCGGTGATTCATTCTCAGTCCATCATGTTCCTGAAGAATGGACGGACGGCATTTTTTCAGAAAGCCGCGGTCCAAGAGGTGGGCGATTCTTACACTGGTTACATACACACCCTAACGCAGTCGCTGTACCATCCAAACAAGATGCGGACGCGGCTCAGTACACACTTGGAGTTGACATGATATTGGGAATTGAATTCTCACCATCTGGACCGTTTGGTTGGTATGATGATACTGATGGGGTGCGCAGAAAGTTGCAACCTGAACAGGTCGCTCCTGTGCGCCAAAAACGCGGTTGGGGTCGATGGAGAAATTCGCCAGAAAAACCTGTCTTGGGTGTTGCTCCAACAGGTCACAGTATTCACGGGTTAGAATTGATTTCATTTCATCGGTCAGGCACTGCAGTCAATGTTATCTTTGTTGATGAAGAAGGATATCCATATGGATGGGAAAATTTCCAATAGCCACCTTGATTGAATGAAAACTTCACGATTTGAATATTCTTTCTCGGTAATATGCCAGTTCTGCTACCGATTCACGAATGTCGTCAAGAGCACGGTGTCCTCCAGTTTTTCCCATTGAAGGAATATCAGGATTCCATCTTTTTGCCAACTCCTTGACTGTTGATACATCAATACTGCGATAATGAAAATGTGCATGCAACTCAGGCATATAGCGGCGCAAGAAGCGCCGGTCCTGAGAAATCGTATTGCCACAAAGTGGCGATGACCTAGGTTTAGTGTATTGACGGACAAACTCTAGGGTCAACCGTTCTGCTTCACTATCATCAATTTCACTCTCTAGAACTTTCTCTACTAGCCCACTATCGTTGTGATGAGTCGTGTTCCACTCGTCCATCCCTGCTAACAAATCTACAGGCTGGTTAATCGCTAAGCATGGGCCTTCAGCGATGATGTTTAATTCAGCATCTGTGATGATTGTTGCAATCTCAATAATACGGTTTTCATCTGGATTTAATCCAGTGAATTCGCAGTCAATCCACACCAAGTTGTCGCCTGTCATTCGCTTAGCGGCGTAGTTAGTTATTGAAGAGGCTTCGCCTGACTAGTTGGGGTCATGTTGTTAGGTGAGAGGTTTCAGGATAAGGCATGCAGGAACGGGAGGTCGGGTTTCTCGAACTTCTTCAACACAATCCAGTCTATCGTCGACTGTGGATTGGGCTTTCGATATCAATGCTCGGGGAGTGGTTCAACACCGTCGCACTATTCGTTCTCATCTACACCTTAACAGGGTCGGAAATGGGCATTGGTCTGCTGTTCGTCATCCGGATGTTCTCTCTGGCAATCCCACAGATTTTCACCGGGATGTTGGCCGACCGTTTCAGTCGCAAACGATTGATGATTTGGGCCAATCTGTTGTCGGCCGGAGCGGTCCTGCTGCTGTTGCTAGTTGATGATGCAAGTGAGGTTTGGTTGGTTTATGTCAAGTCCAGAGTGTTGATGGTGCAACAAGCAGTATTCATTAACGCTGAGAACGCATCGACTCCGAACATCACAGAAGAAAAAGAG
>JACNFL010000106.1 GCA_014384685.1 Methanobacteriota archaeon | reverse complement strand
TCATCAACAGTTACAATCTCTCCATTTCTATTACTATCGAGATAGGGTTGCTCCTCGCTACCAATTCTTGGTTGGCGAGATATTCTATCTTCAACTAGAATTACATCAAGAGGAATCGTGATGGCACTAGGATTGAGTGGTTCTTGCATCGGATATCTTGCATTATGAATTTGAATTCCATCCCTCTGACGATTATCTCGCTGATGACTACCGGTAACCACCAATTCAAACCGGCCATCCCCGCTGCTGATGATATCTGATGGTCTAGCGCAAAGAAACGGACCCTCTCCTTCAATGAAAGAAAGTCCCCAACGACTTTCTTTGCCACCTTCCATCCTGAAAACTTCCTCTGAGGAAATGAAATCAGGGAGATTTGGAGGGGAAGCGGGATCCCATTGTGTTACCGCCAACCATTCTGATAGAGGGGTTGAGGGTTGTGTTGAATCATCATCATGTGCGTCTAGAACAATAACCTCGGAACCGCAACTGAGTAGGTGGTGCCAGAAGTGACGGGATTCACGTAAACGATTATCCGGAGGCAGAACCCCTAATTCAGAACGTTCAGACTCGGAAAGACCAGAGATTGAAGGTGGTGATGTGTTCCATGATTCTGAATCTAGATGGGTAAGTATTACTAAATCTGCATGACAACCTAATGCTTCATCTGGAGTGAGAAGTTTTAGTTTAGAAGACGCGACTTGTTTCCCTGACAATGATGACGAATCTATGAGAGTAAGGAGTTCATCAACCCAATCAAGTCCTGTCACGGGTGGTGAATGGCCTAACAACCGCTGAGAATTCCTTAGCGTGTAATGGGTGTCAAATATTTTCTGCAAACCCGCGATTGTTCTGTTCACATCACCATCAAGATTGCTAGTCAGCAAGTGCCAATGCAACATGCTACCAAATTGATTGAGCCATTCATCACCGCTTTGTGCTGGCTCTGGAATTGGTAATTTCTCACCACTATAACATCCAATAGAAACCAATGAACCATCTAATGCATTCACATCAATAGAAGATAACAACGGACGCAAACGGTTAGCAAGACAAAGTAACCACCATTGTGTAGATTCATGGCGCCGACACAACTCTTCCTCGTTTTGGTATGAGTTAGCAATTGGCTTTCTTGCCAATGCGTGTAACCAACGGAACAATGCTCCTTGGCCACCTAGTAAATGGAAGCCGCGAGATACCTGCTCAAGGATTTCAACATCTGGGTAAGGAGTTAAGTCGGCGATTGATGGATGCTGATGAGAAGTCATCCATTCTACTTCAAATTGAAGAGTCTGTTGAACTGCTAATGCACGAAGCTGTGGCAAAGACCAGGCGTCCTCGTAATGGGCTAGAGAAATAATCGCTGATAACCAATGAACCCCTGGACTCTCTTTCAAAGGGGCCGAGCGAATAGGTAGATGAAAACCAAAAGAATTGAGCATTGAAGACCAAATTTCATGATTTGATTCTGCAGAGGGGTCAATAATTAGAATTGATTCTGGTGGTGACTTTGCATTAATTGCAGAATCTATCAATGCATGGGTTGCTTGAATTGATCTCTCAATTCTCGGCACTAGCATTCTGATAGGCTGATTTTTCCCTGCCTCAATGTTGTTAAGTTCAACATGAGTAAACGGAGAATGTCTAGGAACCCAATCTGGCAAGTTATCACTATCACGAACTGCTGAGATATCATTAGGCACAAATCCATGCACCCCAAGTCTATGACTACCTGAATTAGCGAGAACATGTAATGGTTTGAAGCGAGTCAATGCAAGTATCAATCGCTGACGCAAGGGGGAAACTGTTGGTGGATGGTCGAGGAAGATAATACCGTCAATTCTTGACAGGCCAAATGGAACCTCAGAATCTGGGATTTTCTCTAAGATGTTCACTAATGCAGAAATTTGGTCATCACCATGCATGCCCCCTAATTTCTCGGCTAATGCGGTTAGCAGTACTCTAAATGACAATAAATCAGGTGAGGCTTTTGAAGTGACTGATTCTTCTCGTAAACAGTGGTTTAGGTTAGAAAGGTCGCGACTCTTACCACGCCCCCAATGTTGGTCGGGGAGACTATGCATAAGTGGAAATTGAAGAGCCTTTGCCGCTTTTTTACATTCCGCGTGTAGTAGTATAGAGAATGGCCCACCAGAGGGCAGTAATCTAGGGAGTCTCAACTCGGCATGAAGTGAAGATACTAAACTATCCAAGGTATGATGACTAGTACGGTCTATCGGTCCATCCTTCTTTCCGCCTTTGGCTAAGTTGTTCAAAGTGGCTCGACGAGCAGACTCTGTTGGGTGAATTGTGAGAAGTTGTGCTGGACCCCCACGGTTTAGGGGTCGTGGATCTTGCATTTGCTGTAAGAAATGGGAGATTAGCCATTCTGGAACATGTGCAGGAGGAACCTCTTCCATCGTAATTGTGTGACAATTACTCTTTTCCTGCACTACTCTCTACCCCCTACCTTACCTATGCGAGTGTGACGGTTCTTGAAGGTTTAACCGGCGATATCACTCGAGACCCTTCTCTCGTGACTACCCACCTATATGAACCCCTAGAAAATTACATCTAACCTTCAAGTTGCGAATTCTTTATGGACCTTGAATTACAGGAAGCCACTGCTCTATAGTGGTGTGGTATTAGGGAACCCATGATGTTTTTACTAATGTGCCCAAAACCCAAGAGTGGCCCTTTCATTGAACATGAACGTATCATGTTACATAACCGATGCCTTTAAGAGGGTGTGCTATCACTGCGGTAATACACAAAGAATCGGGAGCCAAGAGGTAAAAACAACGTTTATCCGTCATCTGCACAGCGATAATATTCAACAATAGGATAATCAAATATTGTTAACAAGAACGGATAAACAGTTGAATAACTTTTGGACAGATTGTTGGTTGGCTAAAAAGGAGAAAAAAAATATGACTGGAAATAATATGACAAAATGTACGGAATGTAGCAGCAGAGACCTTGACCTTGATGAGAGACGAGGTGAAGTAGTTTGCAATGATTGTGGTACCGTACTTGATGCAAATCAAATTGACGCTGGGCACCCAAGTGGCCAGGTAGGGGAAAATGCACACATGAGTGCACAACGAAATGATAGTGTGGGTGGTAGAACCACAAGACGAACTCATTTCGACAGAGGTGAGGCTCGAAGAAACGGACTTGGTAATATCATCAGACCAGACCAAAGAGCCCACTCTCAACGAAACGTTCGAGCTAATGATATCCTTGATGAAATCAGACGACTTTCGGGTTCTGATGATGTCGCAAAAGCTTGCATCCCCTTTCTTAAAAAATGCTACACCAAAGATGGCGAGGGTGACGGCCATGGTAAGTTGCCACTTAACCAAATGAGATTTATCGGATCCAAACCAACAGACGAGGGCAAGGATGCAACGTACATTATCAGAGTAAGTGCAATAGCAACGATGAGAGTGGTTTCAGAACTTGGTTCTATACCTTACCAGTACTGGCAACAAGATGCTGATAGACTTGGCCTCGAAAGAAAAGATGTAACTGAGACTGCGAGACTTATCAAAACCCGTCTAGTCAATCTCTTCCGAGACCATGCCTCAACAATAGACCCACGTGTTGGGATGAGAAACTTACGTCGCAACACTATTGAAGCATTTGAACAAAAGTTGAGAGATTACATCAGACAACACAACGTTCAGCATGCTGAAAAGTTACTAAAGTGGTTCACTGAGAGGGTTCGTGTTCTTGATTCGGATGGTGAAGGACCCATGGCACAAGAGAAGCCACGTATGCTTCTAGCAATGGTTACCATCTGTGGAGTTGAACTATTCGATGATGTCAAAATGACCAAGAAAAGCATCGCTGAAGAGATTTTCAACCTCACGGTTGGAGGTGTAAACTCAAGACTCAAAGGTGAGCAACATGGGATGACTAAGAAGCAATTCATCAAGAAATTCAGCGGTGGAGCAAATACTGCTTGAATCAGTCATCCTTTTCCTTCAATTCAGTAGCATTGATGTCACCAGAGATTGCACTGTCCTGAATGTTGTATGTGATGTTCTGAACGATTGTAGTAGACTTTGCTTTCTCCAACTCATCCTGCATCTCTGTTTTCTCTTTCTCGGCTTGTGCCACGGTTTCTTGCAAACTTTGCATCTGTGCTTGCATGGCTTCCATCTGTGCTGCAGTATAGGATGTGGAATCTGATAATTGCTTGCGCAGTTGTTCCGCTTCATTGTGTGCCTGACTTCTTTGCTGGTCCAATTGATTCACAGAGGCTTGCATTCGCTGTTGCTGAGCCACGTGGTCCACAGGAACTTGCTGGTCCAATACTGCTTCTTCTAATTCTTCATTCTTCTTTGTCGATATGATAAGCCCTATGATGAATACAATAGCAAAAAACCCTCCAATACCAAATGACAACCACAATGCCAAATAATCAGGTCCTGATGGGTTAACATCACAGCAAGCAATTTCTAATTCCTCGCTCCATTGATGTACAAGCACAAGAGAAAGGTCTTCACCATCCCAAGCAGCAGGAAGTGTGTAATTCATTGAGCCTGAATTGCCATCCAACTCAACCATATCACGCACCACATCATGATAGTCCCCTAAACCATTAGAACCCTCTTCAAAAGTGGCTGATGCCTCGACTACGAAAACTATGGACGTAGTAGATTCTGGCAGCCAATCACCTGCTTCAAGATTCCATGTTAGAATCCCAGATGCCATATCTTCACTAGACCAAGAAAGTGATGAGTTCGCTGATTCCAGGGAGAATTGGGGTGGTTGCGAGAGGGACTCTGCGTAATATGGTTTCAATTGGTCCCCACCTAAGCCCCCGCTTCCAGCGTGCATTGTTTCACCATTGATGATTATAGTTGGAGGAGCACGCATAACACTCACAATATCCTTTGATGTTTTGCCATATCTTCCTTCCCAGCGAAGGTCGGCTGATTCTACTCCAAATGGATCTTCTACTTCACCAATAGCGCGGTGAAAAGTTAGAACTGTGGTCTCACCAGTTGCCTCTGCAATTGCTGCATATAGCCCCTCTTCTGCAAATACGCAATTCTCACACCATGATGCAGTGTACACTTCTGCTATGGAGGAATATTCTGCCATTGACGACTCACTTGATGCATTTGTGACATTAGATACCTCTATTGAAACGCCACCAAATATGCCTTGAGGATAATCAGCTGTTGGAACAGGAGTCGGGGCTGCAATTGCTATTGGAAACATCAATAATGCAAAACTGAGAACAACAATTCTGGCCCAGTTTCTAGTTGACATGGAGTGCCCGACACAGTGATTCAATATCAAGGAAACAGGTGGTTGTGTGATGTTTGACTTGTAACGTATTCAATGATGATATCCGATCCCATCCTCGATTGGTACATTCAATCGGTTTGGAAGTCTATCTAATAGGTCCATTGGTGGTATTGGATTTGGGAATAAATTCCACCATGGTGGTTCACCTGGGCGCCCATGACGGCGCTCATACGGTCCTAACATCTCTACAAGTTCCCTACGTACCCCTTGAACAGGGGCATATACCCGGGCAAAAACTTCGTATTCACCATCTCGTTGCCCTTCCCTTCTGCGAAAACCTGTCAATCTTGCTAACCCTTTCACAAGGTCTAACTCATCTTCATCTCGCACTATCCAAGCAACTATTGTATCATCAATAGTTACTGCATTTGGAGTTTCTCTTGGAATTCGTAGAATGCCACCTATTGGTGTATTTATCATGACTCGAAAGGCTGCTGGGAAAATGTTTAGCCAACGACCGCGATGACGCCCTCTATCATATCTATAATCACGACGCTGAAGTGCTAACCATCTAGGTTCGTCTAGATGTGGTTGCTTGCTGTCTCCACCGGGG
>JACNFL010000085.1 GCA_014384685.1 Methanobacteriota archaeon | reverse complement strand
TGACTGCGCCTGTCTCACTGAGGACACGGTGTTGAGATGCCCAGAATGCGGTTTATTCCATTATAATTTAGAAGAATTAGGGGAAAGAGAACCACAACCAATTGAACAGGTATTAGTGGAAAAACCGGATCTCAATCCTTCCCTATATAGCCTGAATCCAAATTCCCCACTCCCTATATCAGACTTAGAAGAAGAACACCCAGACCCCACAATAAATTGGGCTGATTCAAATAATGACTTTGCGTTTGAATCTGATGACAAGCCTTTGCACATTGAAAAAACTGATTGCCCCATTGAACAAGGTGATAAAGATGAGTGATTTATTACATTTATCACAGCACCCAGGTACGGATCCAAAATCTTTCATATCTACAATTTGCTCAACTGAAATTGTTGATGGACACACTTGGGTTGAACTATCAGAATCATACTTTTATCCATCTGGAGGAGGGCAACCAGCAGATCATGGGGCCTTAGAAAGTAAGGATGGTTCATTTTCAATTCAAAACGTGAAAAAAGGGGAAAAACTATTACACAACATTGGAAATATTGGCAGTGATTTGATAGTGTTTGACTCGCCAATTTCAGCCTCTATAGATACTGAAAGACGTAATCTTTTGAGCAGAATGCATACTGCTCAGCATCTAATTTCAGCTGCTGCTGATGAACTTTTTTCAGGTAACACAATAGGTAACCAGATAGGATTAGATAAGACTAGAATTGATATCGGAATGGAAGATCGTTCAAAATTTGATAAAGAATCCTTAGAGCAATTAGTTAATGATGACATTGAACAACAAATTCCTGTTACTATGGGACAAGAAAATCGTTCAAACTTAACCTCAAACCCATTGGTTAGAGTAAATCTAGACTTATTGCCTAAGAATGTAAAAGAACTACGAGTAATAACAATTGAAGGAAGAGATATTTGCCCATGCGCAGGTACACATGTGGCTAATACCAAAGAGATCGGTGAGATTCAAATCAACAAAGTAAAGTCGAAGGGCACTGGTAAGTTGAGAGTGGAATACTCATTAGTATAATTCATATTATCACTTAATCCAAATTATCGACATTACCGAATTTTATGGGCCCGGGCGGAATTGAACCGCCGATCTTCGCCATGTCAAGGCGACGTCATAGCCCCTAGACCACGAGCCCGATATTTTGATTGCAGATAGTTCATCCGATAATTTTGGATATTTTGCCAGTACAACCATCCACTGAACAGTGACCAGCAACCCTAGTTCGCCCATTACTCATTTTGATGAGTTTTCCATCACGAACAGGACCATATGTCTTACACTTCAAACAGAAGCCTTCGTATTCCGCCATTGCAACTGAACTCTCCAATGGCGACGCAAATATGAATCCTCCGCGCGATGCAAATATTTTGTTCAAAGAATTCTCGACTAATACAAAATGAAAAATTGTTACCTTCCCCCCCTAGGCTCTGAAGGGCAAATACCCAATTCTTTCAATTTACCATTGATAATTAACCACCTAAACGTGATACTGCTCTACAATTATCAAAAATAGCCAAATAGGACATAGCTATTCTATGACGGATAATGTGGATTATCAGCCCCTTCTGGGTGCGGTATTTCAACAATGTTTGTTGATAGTTTTTTGAAAGTTACTTCATCAAAAAAATTTGTAATCCAAAAATAATGAAAATACATAATAAGTAAATACAGAAATACTTGTAACAAATAATCAAAGATTAGGGCTGACCCACCCACCATTGGACAAGGTCCCAATAAATTGTTGATCTGAATCCGATCTATACCATCCATTGATATTATCATCCCTAAGTATGTTTAGAGATGCTGGCCCGCCCTCGCTAATTGTACCTAATTTACTATCTCTTCCTTCGAGTAATGAGTATGCGCTATTTCTCGATGATGCTACTAGTGTTGCCAATGATGGGATACCTGATTGTTCAATGGCTATGCTTGAGATGAATGGTAACGAAAGACTTGGGCAATTAGGATTGAAATCAGTAGCCAAGGACCAAGCCCACTCATTATCTAAGCACTGTTGGAAGGGAGGCCAGTGGTCAAGTCCCAAAACATAGGGTGTTGCTGGAAGAAAACCCTGGATTACCCCCGCCTTATGGCACGCATCTCTTGCATCATCTGTACTCCACCCGGCATGGTCTGCGGTTAATGCACCTAATTCTGCAGCAAGTTGTGCCCCCCCGCAATCTGAAAATTCATCAACGTGTAATCTTATTTCTAACCCTTGAGATTTAGCTTCTTTACAGATATCTTCTGTTTCCTCAATTGTAAACCAACCGTTTTCACAGAATACATCAGCATAGGTTGCAATGCCCTGTTCAATGACTTCTGGTAACTGTTCAGACAATATTTCTTCAACATATTGAGATTGCGTCAATTCCTTGGGTACTGAATGTGCACCCAACCAAGTTGATGTTGTTTCTATCTGAAAATCAGCCCCTACTTGATTAGACGCAATAAGTAATTTCAATTCATCTTGTGTAGTTAATCCATAACCACTCTTGGTTTCCAAGAAAGTAGTGCCGAAATTCTCTGCGTTTTCCACCCTATCTCTTGCTGATAATAATAATTCTTGGAGTGTGGCTTTTCTAGTCTCACCAACAGTTTTGTTTATTCCCCCACCCATTTCAGATATTTGTTGGTAAGTATAACCCTGTTCACGTAATGCAACTTCATTGGAGCGATCACCTGTCCAAACTAGATGTGAGTGCCCATCTACTAAGCCAGGTATTACTGCTTTACCAGCTAAATCCCATACCTCAATATCACCGGTTTTAATCATGGTTGGTACGCTTGAATCTAACTTCATTTGATGAAAATATTCAAGTTGTAATTCTTCAGAAAAACCAATTTTCTCTATCTTATTATCATTGGATAAAATAGCCAATCCTGCAGGATGAATAAGTAACTCCTCATCATACATTTCGGTTCCAACTAAGGGTCCTTCAAACCCATTTGGAGACAGGTGTGCAACGGGTCCGAGATTGAGCAACAAGCGCCGCATTGACACCGCGGACACACTACAGGCTTGAAATGATGTGGCCTACTCGCAATGATTGTTGAGAAGTATGGTTGGTGGTATAACAGTTGGAATTGAGTCCACTGCTCATACCTTGTCAATTGGAAGTGTTGATGCAAAAGGTTCCCCTGCGGCATCATTTTCAGCATTTTACAGACCAGAGGAAGGTGGAATTCATCCACGGGAAGCCGCAGATCACCATGCTGAAAAAGCATCTTCATTAGTAAAACAACTATTACAATCAGGAATCACTCCTGATTCGGTATCTGCAATTGCCTTTAGCCAAGGACCTGGACTTGGGCCATGTCTTAGGGTTGGGGCAAGTGTTGCAAGAGCACTGGCTAGTAAATGGGGAGTTCCTTTAGTTGGAGTGAATCATTGCGTTGCTCATATTGAAATCGGCCGTGAGCAATGCCAAATGGATGACCCTGTTTTGCTATATGTTTCAGGAGGAAATACCCAAGTTATTGCTCGAATGGGTGATCGATATCGAGTACTTGGAGAAACCCTAGATATTGGCATTGGAAACATGTTAGATAAGTTTGCTAGAGGCCAAGATTTGCCATTCCCAGGGGGTCCTAAAATTGAGAAGGTTGCAACTTCTTGGAGGGAAGAAAATATGGACGCAAATCTTGATGACTATTCATTACCTTATGCCGTACATGGAATGGATTTGGCATTTTCGGGCCTACTTACGGCTGCATCACGATTAGTAGAAAGAGGAGCAGAATTAGGAGCGGTTTGTTGGAGTTTACAAGAGCACGCATTTGCAGCTTGTATTGAAGTTGCAGAGAGAGCTATGGCTCATACAGGAAAAACAGAATTATTGTTGGGTGGCGGTGTTGCTTGCAATAAGAGAATTAAACAAATGGGTGAAATTATGGCTATAGAAAGGGGTGCTGAGTCCGATGCACCAGCACCTCAATTCTGTGTTGACAATGGATCAATGATTGCTACATTAGGTCGTCTTCAAGTCCTAAATGATGGTGGTATTTCATATGAATCTTCAGCAGTTAATCAGGCTCTAAGGACTGATGAAACACCTATTTCATGGGCTTAGTTGAAACTGAATACAGACCGTGCAATACTGTAAGAGTTATGAGGGGTCGGCAGTAGGCCGCACCACAGAAGGGGTGTAACTGGTTGGCAAGGAAGCAGAAGAAGAAGAACGTTCCATTCAACGCGTTCGGTCCAGATGCTGCATCAAAGAGAAAAAAACCTAGTTCCCCAAGATCTAGGGTACCCCCAAAACCCGCACCAGCACGTCGTTCCCCGCCAACTTTAGATCCATTGCCTTCGGCAATAAAAGACTCTACTCCAAAACCAGCGATACCCCAATCTCATCTTAAACCCAAAACTTCAACTGAACCAGTCGTTGAAAAACAAGAATTCACTACTGAAGATGAAATTATTGAAGAGTCCCCACCTGTTGAATCAATAGATGAAGAATCCATCGCAACAGAAAATGAAGTTGCTGAAACAACTACTCCTGAAGGGCCGGCCACTGCTGTTGGAAAAGTCAGAGGCATTGGGTTGCGTCAAAAACAACAAGAAAAAGAAACTGATGGAAATGATGACTCTGATGAAGTAAGAGTAAGTGGATTAATCGCAGAAAGCAAGGCATTGGCTGTTGATTCAGGAATAAAAATTGATGGCGAAGAAAGTAATACAAAAGAACCAATTTCTAAAGCGGCAGAAGCTGCTAGAAGTATCTTGGTTGAAACAAAATCAGCAAGTGAAAAAGCATTTGAAAAACGTAGCAAAATGATTGCTAAAAAACGTAAGACTAGAGCGTCATCAGCCCCCTCGAAAAGGGTTGTTAAATTGAACCGCCGTAAATACATGGAGTTCAAGGTTGATGTTAGAGAGATAATGGAAGAAGAAAATGTTGATGAGGAGCATAGAGCAAATCTTCTAGGTTCAACTTGGGCTAAAGGTGAGCGCCAAGGCATTGATGCAGCAATAGAATTCGTAGAACAAAAATTGGAGGATGAAATTATCTCTGATATGACTGCGGAAAGAATTATCAAAGTCCTGAAAGGATATAGGAAAGTGAGATGAATGACAACAATAGATAAGGATAAAGTGGCAATGGTACACTATCGGGGGACTTTCCCTGAAGATGGTGAGGAATTTGATTCAAGTCATGATAGGGAGCCTCTAGGATACCTAGTTGGCGCAACGCCCCCAAATATGATACCTGGATGTGAAAGAGAAATGATGGGTGCTGAAGTTGGTGAGAAAAGAGAGTTCACTCTAATGGCAGAAGATGCATATGGTGAGCAAACAGATGAAGCAGTGATGGATATACCAGCAACAGAATTTCCCGAGGATTTAGAAATGGAATTAGGCATGACTTTGATGTCCGCTATGGGTCCATTCCGTATTGTAGGAATAACTGACACTACAATCAAGTGTGACTTTAACCACCCCTTAGCAGGCCGTGCATTAAAGTTTGAAGTAGAGGTAGTTGATGTTAGAGATGCCTCTGAAGAAGAATTGGAACACGGTCATGTACACGGAGAAGGCGGACATCACCACTGATTAGCCAAAAACAATGACCCTTACCAACTCCTCCGAGATAGCGAGGGCGGCCTATGGCGGATGAAGATAAAGTGTTCAGAACGCGTGCAGGCATACCCATTCCTGATGTTCCTGACCAAGAATTTGGTGTTGGAGAAGACGTCGGTGAACCAGGTAGCCCACCGTATACTAGAGGTATTCACAAATCAATGTATAGAGAAAAAACGTGGACTATGCGCCAATATGCAGGTTTTAGTTCTGCAAAAGAAACAAATGAAAGATTCCTCTCTCTTCTTGAAAAGGGTCAATCTGGTCTTTCTGTAGCATTTGATCTACCAACCCAATTGGGATTAGATTCTGATGACGATATGTCTTTGGGAGAAGTTGGTAAAGTTGG
>JACNFL010000167.1 GCA_014384685.1 Methanobacteriota archaeon | reverse complement strand
GAGTGACGCGAGTCCGTTGAACTAGTGGCTGGCACCGGGGTTAGGCTGGCTCTCAAACCTCAACATGTTGACCATATTCCTAAGGCATTCAAAGGTCAAGTGGGTGAATTACTTGCTACTGTTGACGAGAGAGACGCATTGGCTGAAGTGACATCTGACTTAGGAATCGACCATTTGATGAAGAGAAATTTGCCTCAACTTTCTGGCGGCGAATTGCAGAGAGTTGCAATCGCCGCTACATTATTGAAAGAGGCGGATGTATATTTCTTTGATGAGCCGTCATCTTATCTTGACATTTTTGAGAGAATGAGAATCGTCAAAATATTGCAAAATCTTTCCGAAGGAAAAAGAGTCATTGTGATTGAGCACGACTTGGCTATTCTCGACGTTCTGTGTGACCTTGTTCACATTGTTTACGGAACTCGGGCTGCGTTTGGAATCTTCACGCCTGCCCGTTCAACTCGAAAAGCAATCAATGCTTATCTTGACGGATTTTTGGTTGAGGAGAATGTACGGATTCGCGATAAACCAATCTCTTTCGTAAGAGGTTCAATCCGTGAAGAGGCGGTTGGATTACCAATACTAGAATGGGGAGATTTGGAGAAAAAACTCGGTGATTTCAAACTCACAACTGGTACAGGCACACTACATGAAACAGAAGTGGTTGGAGTAGTTGGACCTAATGCAACTGGTAAAACCACGCTAGCAAAGATATTTGCTGGTGAATTAGAGATGGACGCTGGATGGTGTACTATGGAAGCAAAGGTTTCCTATAAGCCACAGCACATTACTGCAGAATTCCCTGGTACTGTACGCGAATGGCTAGATGCTGAAATTGGAAGTTCTTGGCATGTCGGTGAATTCCAGACTAGAGTCGTTAGGCCATTAGAAGTTGACAAGTTGTTGGAACTTGATGCATCTCGTCTCTCTGGAGGAGAATTACAAGCAGTCTCAATTGTAATCTGCCTTGGCCGGGATGCGGATATTTATCTGTTAGATGAACCAAGTGCTCATTTGGATGCTAATGCAAGAATGGAGGCGGCGAAGGCCATCAGGAGAACCATGGAGTCTAATGAAAAATCAGCGATGGTGATTGACCATGACATATATTTCATCGATATCGTAAGTGATTCTTTACTTGTGTTTGAGGGAGAAGGAGGAGCTTCAGGTTCTGCAATTGGGCCACTATCACTTCGCAAAGGAATGAACCGGTTTTTGAAAGGAGTTGGAGTCACTTTCCGTAGAGATCATGATTCAAAGCGACCACGTATCAATAAAGAATCCAGCCAAAAAGACCGTGAGCAGAAGGCGAACGATGATTACTACTACAGTTGAGTGATTTAATGCCAGTTGTTTTACCACCAAGCGCAGGATATCTCGGTAAGAGTAGACGCCGGATTTCAGCTAGTGGTTTGGTCACATGGGAGCGTTGTCCTCGTCAATGG
Organism: Methanobacteriota archaeon; assembly: GCA_014384685.1. The sequence goes on along the minus strand of JACNFL010000167.1, from coordinate 4,515 downwards.
CATTATCGCAGAAGAATTGGACTCAATGATGCTACAAATCCTGAGATGATAATTGGATTAGTTGTTGAAGATGCTCTCTGTGGTCTTTTCATACAACGTTTCCCAGAAGATGGGACTGTAATGCCTGGGCTGGCAGAATGGGTGAACTTTAGTCGCCAAGAAAACGGTTTAGGAAAAATTAGCCCTAATGGTGAAGTCATTATCTCAGACCTAGAATCAATTTCACAGTGGATGGAATTGGTTATTCCTTCACTAGTTGGGGAAGTTCAGAGACTCTTACAAGCGCGTTGGGATGCTACTCAATGGAAAGCCGCAGGCCGTGATATCAAAGAAGTCAAAGATGAGCGAATTGAGAATCTGCTACGTGGTGGAATCAAATTACAATTAGAGGAAGTTGAAAACTGCTTCAACGCTGGTGGCGGGCCACATCTCAAATCTTACAGAAATGCAGGTGACCCGTTCACTGTGCCAGCACCTTGCTGGGACGAAGCACCAGTAAATCCCGGTGAAGATTCTAATCGAACCGCGGTAGCTGGATTTGAAAAATCAGGTGATGTCACTATCTGGGAGGCTTGGGAAATCGCTAGACCATGGGTCAAAGACCCAAGAATTGCTGCACCACAGAGGCTCTTCCATCCCGATGGTTGGGCCGCTGGTGAGATGGATTTGGTACACAGATGGGATGGGACTGTGAGAATCTGTGACATTAAGGCAAGCGCCGGAACTAGCGGATATTCTGCTGGATTAGCCAATCAACTTCGATTTTACCAATGGCTATGGGGAATTACCCGTACCCACTCGGGAAGGCCGAGCAAAGGAGAAAGTGGTGGTGAACTTTCAGGCCTTGAAGGATGGTATTTGAATGGGCCACACCGAAAAATCATTGATTTGCTAGACGATAAAACTCTCAAATCAGAATCTGCTCGTTGGAAAAATATCCACGAACAAATGACTCTTTCGGGGCTGCACCCTACCCACCTTGCACCTGCCGACCCCGCACCTTGGTTAACCCACTCACCGGGAGGAAAAGCACTGCCTGTTGAAGATGAGCAGGAGGCTAAATCTTTGACTTGTAAACGATGTACTGCGGCCGCATTTTGTGATGCTGCACCAGAAAAAATACAAGCAAAAGCACTTGCATCCTTAACGCCACCTGAACTTGGAAATCCTGAGAATTTGGTTGCGTCTTTGGTACCAAAAGCACCTTGCACAATGATTTCTGAGATACCTCAACGGCTCAATGTTAAGGGTGAGGTAAAAGGACAATGGGGTCCACTCTCAAATCACTATGGCGAAGAAGTACGAGGAGCAACAATTGTCGTAGGAAGCACGAATGTAACCATTGAAGAGATGGGTGCTGAATCATTCGGTGAAATTCCATCAGGTACAGAATTAGCATTACTTGATGTAGCTCCAGGGGTATGGCGGAGAATGACAAGATTATATCTTGATGAACATAGTTCAATCAAGCCAGCCAACGATGTAGAGGATGTTGAATTTACTAGACTTGGATTAATTCCAACCAAGGCTAACCTATCTGGGCAGGTTGTTAGCAGAGGTGGTCACAGTGGTGTAAACGCTAGAGGGAAGCCTTGGTCTATGTCAACTTGTCACATATGGGACGGGGAATCAGTTGTCGAAGTTGTTGCCTTTGGCTCAGCAATTACTAGAACTTTTCAAAAATTACAAGTTGGTGATATTGTACGGATACTAGCCGCTGAATTAGGATGGAGAGATGGAGTTCCTCAAATAAGAATTGACCAACGTAATACTCGACTTGAAGTCAAAGAGTAATAATTAGGGAACTCTTGAAGAACCTTGGCCGCTAAGAGGGAATGATGCCGGTCTTAGACCCACCAAGCGAAGACCCTGTTGGTCCTTACGCGAGGCTTTCACACACACAAGCCGATATGCATCGCCGCTGTCCAAAAATGTGGTATAATCGCTATATTCTCGGATTATTAGGCGGCTCTCCGCCAATTTTTGCAATGGGTCACGCTGTTGAAGGAGCATTGAACAGAGTGATGCGAGATTCTCCCGTATTAGTTCCCCATGACTCGCCATCAGAAACTTTTGATTCGCCTCTTGAAGAGATTGATATATCGGGCTCTGGCAATGTAGTTGTCCGCCCGTCAACTCAAATTAATGCAAGTTGGCCCGGACTAAATCTTCCTACCTTAGATGTATCAGAATGGCCACGAGAACGACTACAGATTACAACATGGGCCAAGGCAAGAGCTCGAATTCACTTTGAAAGAGAATGGGCACAAGCAAAGAACGAATGGTTAGAAGATCCTAACCGAGTCGGAGATTGGGATGTTTTTGAGGAAAAACGAAAGGAAGAAGCCTGTCAAATGGTATTTGCTGGAATTGAGTTCCACCTTGATGAAGTGGAAGATTGCATGAAAGCAAATGGAGGCCCCACATTCAAAGACTGGCGGGCGGGAAAAAATCGCCCCAAATGGCCAGCGCCTGATGGCTTTCCTTACACCCATTCAATTGCACATCCATGTGCTGAATCATCTGGTGAAATTACTTTTGTTGAAGCATGGGAAGTAGCAAGGCCTTGGTTTTGTGACCCTGATGCAGGTCTATTTGCTCTAGCAGCAATTCATCCAGAAGGTTGGTTACAGGGGGAGTATGATTTAGTCTATAGATGGACAGGCAGCCCTAGAATTCATGATGTTAAAGCAAGTGTTGGGACCTCAGATTTTTCCTTTGGATATCCAGAACAATTAGCAACATATGCGTACCTTTGGTGGAGTACGCACGACAGAAAGGAGTTGGTTACAGAATTAGAAATATGGTATCTTGGGGTTCCAGTTAGAAAAAAAATCCATCTGCCTGATGAAAAATCATTACTCAGGCTTGAGAATCGTCTCAAACCACTTCACAAGAAACTCAAGATGTCTGAGCACAATCCAGAAAATGAGTACCCAGGGAATCCAGCTCCCGTCAGGACTTTTGCACCTGGTGGAGTCCTAACAGACTCACCACCATTGACTGGGATGGCAAGATGTGAATCATGTGAGTATCAACTTGTTTGCAGTGATTCCCCTCATAAAGAAGAATTGTTGAAAGGCGGGTCAACTAAATTTTCTCCAACATCAGAGGCACAGATAAATTGCACACCTATTGGAGACATTGACCCATTCGTAACGGTTAGAGGAACCGTTCGGGAACCAAATATGGTAAAACAATGGCCAAAGTTTGAGAAAGAATATCTTGAGTTCTTTCTTGATTTAGGGCCAAGCGAATGGTTGGCTGTAGTCATTAGACAAGATAACCCAAGTATTCCATTTGGTTTTGAACATGGAGCAACTGTTCGAATTAGAAATGGCATTATTGCTTCTGGCTGGAAAAAAAGTTTGGGTGCTCACAAGCGTCTTGATGTTTCAGCGAGTGGAACCATTGAATTGGCTCCTAAATCGTCTGAAGATGATGTGTCTTTTGCGAAATTAATTCCAGAGGAGTACAACGTTCACGCGCGCCTGTACAACTTTAATCACCAAGAAGGAAAATGGGCTGCTAAACTGATAGATGAGACCGGTTCGGCATCATTTCAAGTCTGGGGTGGCGATGAAAAATCACGTGCAGTTCTTGAGGGATATAACCCTGAAAGGGGTGACGAAGTGGTACTTGTTGGGGTGCAGGCAAAGGACCAGTATGGGCAAATTGTGCTTCAAGCGAGAGTTACCAAAACATTTGCAACTAGGCTTCGCCCAAAACCATAGTTTTCACTCACTTCTAATGATTGGCGCCGAGAGGGAGATTTGAACTCCCGCGTCACGAGGACAGTGGATTTCGAATCCACCGCGATACCGGGCTATGCGATCTCGGCTAGGTAATCTGTCCGAGTAATCTGACTGAAATAAGCGTGGTGATGAGTTCAAGTGGGGATGACGATTCGCCAAACTATGCGCGTGTCAATAACTCACGATGACAAGACACAGTCGGTTGAGTGTGATGAAGGCCTTACTATCCGAGAATTGCTGGTCAAACTAGATATTCATCCAAGTACCGTATTAGCAGTACATGACGGCACAATTGTACCACATGATAGCCAACTCAACAGCGATGTATCTCTTGAACTCATCACAGTTTCTTCAGGTGGCTAATCGCAGATAATATCTACAAAAATCAGTTAGGCGTAGAATCCTGCATCTTGTTCTGGAACATCAAAGTCAATTGGCATTTCAGCGATTTCATCAAGGTCAAAAAATGCCTTTAATTTTTCAGCAGTTTCTTTTGTGTTATTGAGTTCAAGGCCAAGATCTAATTTGAATGAATCCTTTAGAAAAGTGACCATTCGGTCGGCTGCTACAGAATCTGCACTTGTGCCAACCGTTTCAGCGATGATACATGCCGATGGTTGGTTGAAAGTAGGGGCCAAGGATGACACCATCCCCGTCATCCCAATAATTCCAGCAGCGGGATGCTCTTTGGAAACTTCAACACCAATATCAGTGATGTCTTTGACATCATCTTCGCTAGCGCAGACAACATGAACTGCTT
>JACNFL010000244.1 GCA_014384685.1 Methanobacteriota archaeon | reverse complement strand
CTATTATCTGGTGATCGATGTGTCATTTTAGAAGATGTTACCACTACTGGCGGGTCTGCACTAAAAGCAGTTGACCGACTTATTGAGATGGGTTGTGATGTAGTCGGTTGCATCACAATTCTTGACCGACAAGAAGGGGGGATGGAGGCTTTTTCGGAAGCCGGTGTTCCACTCTATCCATTAACAACTCTAGCAGACATTGAATCATGACTTTCATTCATAATTTATACCAAATCATACATTACTACGACAGTTGGCTTAAAATCGTAAATTGCAACGCAGTATACATAATAGAGAAAGTGAATAATACTCTAGTCCTCGGCCAATTAATTTGGTTATGTCATGTCGGACTCTCAAAGTGTAACTATTGTTCGACGTTGGTTTGAAGAAGGCTGGAATAAAAAAAATTCAAACCTTATTGAGGAATTATTCTCACCTTCATTCCGTGCTGACGGTGGCCCCCATGGTATTCTTGACAGGCTTGGCTACAAACAATACTTTGAGGCCGTTCACCTTGCTTCACCAGACATCCAATGTAAAATTGTTGAATTGCTTGATGCTGGTGAATATGTTGTTTCCAAAATTATCTCAGAAGGCACTCACTCAGGTTCCGTTAAAGGAATTGAAGCATCTGGGGAATTTGTATCAACTGAAGTAATTGATGTCTGGTATATCGTTGATGGTAAAATTGTCGAGCGGAAAAACGCTGAATTTGACTTAGTTGGACTCAAAGAACAGTTAAATCAACGAGTGAGATTTGAAAGTGAATGACTTTTTACTACCTCGGCTAACCATTAGACTCAAAATCTCTAGGCCCCCGGCCTAGTTCATGACCAACGTATTGATGCAGACCAGTGAAGGAAATGTGACACTTGAGGTGTTCACAGAAAAAATGCCGATTACAGCAGCAAATTTCCTAAAATTAGTAGATGAAGGGTACTACAATGGATTACACTTTCATCGGGTTATCAAAGGTTTCATGATTCAAGGGGGGTGTTCAATTTCCAAAGACCCTACTTCACCAAGGTGTGGAACTGGTGGGCCAGGATACACTATCCAAGATGAACACCCAGATGACGCACAATTCACGAATGATGTTGGTACGCTTTCAATGGCTAACACTGGCCAACCAAACTCTGGTGGTGCGCAGTTTTTCATCAACACTAACCACAATTCATTCCTTGATTGGTGGACAGCGGGTGATAGTGCACATCCTGTTTTTGCTAAGGTGATTGAAGGCATGGATGTAATTAGAAAAATTGAGGGAAGCCCTACTGGTATGCAAGATAAGCCAAGAACTCCAATTCAGATCGTTTCTGTTACCCGTATGTGATTTGACCTTTTTTGGTTTAATCGGATTATTTGAAATGGATTGTATTAGTCAATAATTGTATTATTAACATCTCGTTAATTTATTAAGTAACCGGCTACGTCCTTTGTTTATGGCAAAGCATCGAGCGGGTGACCGGCGAATAATTAGCATCAGCATTCCAGAAGATTTGGCTAAGCGACTTGATAGGAAAACTGGGCGTGGCCGTAAGGGCGGGCGCTCTGCAACAATCGCGCAACTCATTGCAGCGGGATTGGAAAATGATACACATTTGCAATCTTCAAATAATGTGGAAGTAACTTCCCGTAGTGCTGATGCAACACCCGGAGATGTAAGGATTGAAACTGATACAATGGGTGAATTACAAGTTCCAGCAGACAGATATTATGGCGCCCAAACCGCTCGTTCCATAATCAATTTTGATATCGGTAACGACATAATGCCAAGGGCATTAATCAGAGCATTTGGGATATTGAAGCAGTCGGCTGCTGATACTAACCTAGAACTAGGTGAATTAGAAAGTGCTACTGCTGAACTAATTAGCAAAGCTTGTGACGAAGTTATTTCCGGAGAATTAGATGGTCATTTCCCTCTTAGGATCTGGCAAACTGGTTCAGGCACACAAACCAATATGAATTCAAATGAGGTGATCGCTAATCGAGCAATTGAGATTGCGGGGGGTGAACTGGGTAGTAAAACACCTGTTCATCCAAATGACCATGTGAACAGAGCACAATCAAGTAACGACACGTTTCCAACTGCAATGCACATCTCCGCGGCAGAAGAAATACACCATCAACTATTACCCTCAGTGAAACATTTGAGAACTGCTTTGGCCTCAAAGGCTGATGAGTTTTCTAGCATTGTAAAAATCGGAAGGACGCACTTAATGGACGCTGTACCACTTACATTGGGACAAGAATTTTCTGGTTATGTTTCTATGCTTGATGCCGATATATCTAGAATTGAATACTCTCTTGATGACTTACTAGAACTTGCATTAGGTGGAACTGCTGTTGGTACTGGGCTAAACACACATCCTAAATTTGCCAAAAAGGTGGCCCAAAAAATTGCTAATAAAACCGGCCTTGGATTTGTTTCTGCAGACAACAAATTTGCTCAATTAGCTGCGCACGATGCTATTGTTGCTGCATCTGGTGCGCTAAATGTGTTGGCGGTTTCCTTGATGAAAATTGGAAACGATATTCGTTGGCTTGGTTCAGGCCCTCGCTGTGGATTTGGTGAATTAGCGCTTCCTGCAAATGAACCAGGGTCAAGTATCATGCCTGGCAAAGTAAATCCAACTCAAGCTGAAGCGTTGACTATGGTTTGCTGTCAAGTATTTGGAAATCATACCGCCATCACAGTTGGTGGCAGTCAAGGAAATTTTGAATTAAATGTGTTCAAACCAATGATGATTCACAATTTATTGCACAGCATTGGACTACTTTCTGATTCTTGTCGGGCTTTCAGTGACAAATGTGTTATCGGACTGCAAGCAAATGAGGATGCTATAGCCTCACACCTTGAAAATTCGTTGATGTTGGTGACTGCTCTTAATCGGCACATCGGTTATGACTCGGCCGCAGCAATCGCCAAAAACGCTCACAAAAAGGGGATTACACTGCGTGAATCCGCACTTGAGTTGGAGATGTTGACCAATGAAGAATTTGATCAATGGGTGCGCCCAGAAGAAATGGTCGGCCCAAAAGAATAGGTTAGCAAACCGCCACGCAAGGTGCTTCGCCTTGCGTAACAGTTAGAATAGGAAAGACATCGACAGCGAATTATCTCGTTGAAGAAAACGGGGGTTGGGAGAACTGGTGAGTGGGTTTCGTTCCGGAGGTGGACTTCCTCCCACTCACCAGCCTCCGCTGGTTGCAGTTTCCAGTTAACACAAGGTCTTCCTTCCACCGCTACGGATTGACTTCCTCTTTCAAATCCTCTTTCGATTCTTCTTCAGATTCTATCTCACCGCATCCCAGTTTCACAGCAGGTAAGGAGGTAACCTAACCACGCTGATCCCCTAGGCACAGGTGATTTCATCTTCTTCTTTCAAAGTCGATTCCATCTTCACCCTGTGCAGTTCTTCAAGATACGGACTGACTTCCTTCAACTTCAATAGTAGACTTTGGCCATCTTTCAACGACTTCCACCATCCGCAGTTAACTTTGGTTGTCTTTCGACTTCCTCCATTTCCCACAATTGGTTTCAGTTGTTTTCTAACAACTTCCATCTTCCACTTCCGAGTCCGGTCATCGTGTGTCCACTCGATTTCCTGTCCAGAGCGATTGACCGATTTCACATCTCAAGCGAGCTTGAAACGCTTCCTCAATCATCAAACCAAACTTATTGGGATTGACTTCCCTAAGGTTGTCTCCCCCCTGTCTATTTGGTGGATTTGCACCGAGGTGCTCATCACTTCCTGCAAGACCTTTCCTTCTATCAACCGAAGTCAATTTCTGGTCCAGTCATCGCCGCAACGATTGCTCGTTTTTGGCGGCCGACTTCTACCCCCGAGGGGCCCACGCCGGCAGACGGGCACGGGGTCTGGACGAGCCATCCCCACCACTCCTCAGGAGTAGCAACTTTACCGTGTGGCGGGGAAGTCAATAAATCTTTCGGTTGATTTAGTCATTTTCAACCGGAAATATAACTCAGTTACCCTTTTTTCCACTAGAACTAAATCCAAAATTTTAGGAAATTTTAGGCCCTCGAAAAAAAATTAACATGTTGGTGAAAATGATATTTTGATGCAATTATTTCCTTAGTGAGCGTAATTTTTCCTGCAATGAAAGACGGTTTTGACCTGCTGATGAATCGCCTTCATCAATTGGTACACCTTGCTCATTGTCTTCACCAGATATCCTACGGGAAAATAGTTCCTGATTAAACAACATCACTCTACCATCATTCATCCCAACGGCAACCCTATCATCTCTGCTTGCCAACGTGCGGATGCGTGGTAAATTATCGAATTCTACATGGACTTTACCACTTTCAGAACCAATAATTCGAAGACTGGCTTGAATGCCATTCCATGTTGCAACCCAACAACTCTTCTCACCTGATATTTCGAAAGCAATTGTGCATTCATCCAAGGGTTGGCCAAGATCTACAGCCCATATCTCGCCCCCCTTACAAGAGATAGCGCGGGCAATTCCATCATCGCCACCAGCAATTACAACCTTACCATCTGATTGGAGTGTTAGAACACTTTCTTCAGACTCATCAAAGAGTGATTTCATCTTTTTTCCATTTTTGCTGAGAAGGGAAATAATCCCAGATGCATGCCCAAAAACAGTTTTTCCTGATGTTGTTGCACCACATAAAATTGGGTCATCTTCTGCTAAGTTAAGATGGGTGATTTCGTCATCAGTCTGCATAATTAATCCACAACGCGGACGCCCAAGCCCCATTCTAGCAGCTCCTGATTGATCCAAAATAAGATGCCAAGGTCTCTCTTCAAATGTATCCTGGCGCACAATTTCTCCATCTCCATCAAAGCGCCAACATGTTGACTCAATGAAATCATTGAGTTCAATTTCGTATACTGATGATGTTGCTAGAATTCGATTACCATCATCAGAACAAGTGACTAAATCTGATGAACCGATGAGTTGATGATTCCATCTCTCCTCGCCACTTGCTGCATCAATACAATTCACTTTGCTACCTGCTGTAACGCAGATGAACGGGGGTTTTGCTTCACTAGCACCACACATTCGTTCAACCCTATCTTCGGCTTGAGCGGTCCACAAAAGGTCACCTTGATCACTCCAACAACATAGATTGCCATCCCAATCACCTGCATAAAGACGGGATTTGCCTAGTAACACAGATGAGGCTGACACGGGTAGGTCACGCACAAACCAAGCGTAGTCGCTAATGTCGGCCACAGGCGGTGGTGTATACCGTGCCCTTTGTCACTTCGCATCATTTGTTGTAATCTTAGCCATAATATCACTTGAGTATACTTTATCACCAAGTCTCTATGGTTCTATTTCATGAACAAGACTGCTCACTCGAAAATCCTCGCTTTACTAATGGCAATGGGAATGCTTCTCTCTGGTTGCATATTTGATACAGGGGAAGAAATTACCGTTGATGGAGGTGACACCCTAGAACCTGATGTGGATGTTGGGCCTGTTGAGGTTGTAACCACAGATGGATGTGAAAACATGAATCCACTACACTGCATGCTACCGTTTCCTTCAAACGCATTTCTTACCGCTGACAATTCAACTACTACTGGTTACAAAGTAAACTATGCTAGCAATACACTCCCTGATTCTGGGACTACCTCAAACGTTGAGATATCGGGCTTGAACCGCTTTGATGGATTCAGCCCTTCTACTCAAATCATGACCGCTTTCACCACTGTACCAAATTTGACTGGAGTTGCAAACCAACACAGTATCGCCAGTTCTCTTTCAACAGAACATGCGACTGTCTTGCTTAATCTAAACACTGGCGAAAGAGTTGCTCACTGGATAGAAGTGGATGACCGAGCGACTAACCCCTCGGCAACAATAGAAGTCATGCGCACCTAGGGCGCACTTGATTACGATACAACATACTGTGTAGCATTCATTGGACGATCACATTTGTCGGGTGAACCAAGCAATCCTTCGGCCGC
>JACNFL010000145.1 GCA_014384685.1 Methanobacteriota archaeon | reverse complement strand
ACCGCCCTGTGTTCTTTCGGGGTTATCGTTTACAGAGGATTCTGCCTCTACCTGTTCACAGGGTTCACAATCTACAATATTGCATTCATCAGTAATTGGAATCTCGTAGGTGTTCCCACAGCACCCCTCACATGTTTGCATTTCATCTTCAGGTGGTTCTCCTGTTTGGTTATCTGTTTGATTTCCTGTTTGGTTACCCGTTTGATTGTTAGTTTGATTCCCTGTATCATTGCTGGAATTGTTATCTGGGTTTGGATTACTATATTCGCATGTACCATCATCAACTTCAGCGAACGAGTCAAAGTTCGTAGCATTTGAATCTGTACAACCTTCTTGAGGAGGTTCTGGATATTCACAGGTCCCATCATCAATTTCGGCAAGTGCATCGTAGTTCGTAGCATTTGAGTCGGTACAACCTTCTTGTGGTGGCTCAGGATATTCACAGGTGCCATCATCAACTTCAGCGAGCGGGTCAAAGTTTGTGGCATTAGAATCTGTACATCCTTCAACAGGAGGTGATGTGATGTTTTCATCATCAGGGATGAAGATAGCAACGCTATGTGCGGGCAGAATGAATTGGTGTTCACTATTCATGATAATGCCATTTAGTGAATCGTTCGCGACCCAATTAAGATCAAGACTAAACTCTGCTGGAGTAGAACCACGATTCATAGCAATCACTGCTTGGTCGGATTCTGTTGTCATAGACCAAGCAATTGTATCCGTTCCGTTGGATAGGGATGCGAATGTACCGCGACGGAGAGCATCAGAATCCAATCTCAATTGACCGATTGCACGGATATTTTCCATTGTTGAGTTTTCCCGCGAATTGAGGTTAGATGTATTACGCCACATATGGCGATTGTCAGGGTCAGCACCACCAAATTCCCCATATTCATCACCTTGGTATATCATAGCCGATCCTGGTGTTGTGAGTAACCATGTGTAAGCCTGTAAAGCGGCTTGGTATGGCCCATCAATTCCGGGTTGCCCAGGTAAGCCATCCTCAACCCATTGATTCCAAGCATCCGATGTACCAGTATCTGCTCTACTTGTGAATCGGGGTACATCATGACTGCCGACAAAAGGCACCATTGTTGCACCTTCAACATATTGGTCTTGGCTTCGAGCAGTCCAGTAATCCAAATGCGCATAATCCATGTTGCCTGATGTGAATACATTGTCTACTACTGCATGGTAGAGAACAAAGTCAGCTTGCCCATCAAGTGCATTTGGCCCAATGTAATTGTTGATTGTACCATACTGGTCAGCATTGTCATTCAAGTTGTGGCCAGCCCAACCCATTGCTGTTTCACCTTTCAGATAATAATCGGTTCCAGCCGTTTCGAATCTCTCATTGATCTGTACTGCTAGATTAGTAATAGCAAGGTCTTCAACGTGCTTGACCGCATCTATTCGTCCGCCATCAAGGTCAAATGTTTCCATCCACCACATTACATCAGAAATGAATTGCTCACTAGCGTTCCTATCACGCCAATTGACATCTGGCATATATGACCTAAACAAACAGTCAAGGCGATGTTCAGTCCAATCACAATTTTGTTCACCACAAAGACATCCTTCGTTGAACCATTCGGGATTATCTGAGTAGTAAGGATGGTCTTCGTGCACGTGATTTACGACAAAATCACCCATGATGCGAATCCCAGCATCATGTGCAGCATCGACTAATTCATGCAACTCTGCTTCGGTCCCCAATCGTGAATCAATTCCTCGTGCTTCAACCGGCCAATAACCATGGTAGGCTGAAACTTCATGTTGCCCATCTGAACTTGTACCGGTGCCATTTGCTGCTGAGTTGAAAGGTGTCAACCATAGTGCATTAACTCCAAGATTTGTAAAATGTCCTGAATGAATCATCTGAATAACGCCAGCGAAATCCCCACCCATCCAATCTGCGCCTTGGGCAGCACCAGTTGAAAGCGGGTCATTTGTATTGTTACCATTGACGAAGCGGTCGGTCATTATCATGTAAATGAGGGCATCCTCCCACACAAAATCTGCTTGCGGACCATTCCAAAATGGAAGTAACAAATCATCGGCTACATTTCCATCAACATCCTCTCCGTTGATGTGCAGGGTATTCTTTCCATCAGGTTGGTTTGACAGGTCAAGACTCCATGTCCATGTTTGAGCATCCCAAGAACTGTTAGTCAGAGCAGATGGTGTGTATTGAGGTGCACCACCGCTGGAACCAGCATGCCAGTAGACAGTCAAATTTTGATTATTGATTTCATGAGTGAACATTGGAATTGAAGCATCAGGTACTCTAACAATACTATTCTCAAAATCCCCACAATAACCTCGATATGGTTCAGTAGGGTCAAAAATCCAATTATTATCGATGATAAGTTTGTAGCAATACATACCTGGATTAAGATTGAGTTCAACACTCCAAGAACCGTTATTTTCTTCTAAATCTGTACGGACCTGCCAATCATCCCATTCTCCTGAAACCTGTACAGTTGTTGCTGTCCCCATCCAAGTAAATTCAGTCATGTTTGTGCGTTGACGTACTGGTTCGTCAGCAGTTGCGGGACTCGGAAACGAGGCGATGAGTAGCAAAATCACCAACAAAGTCGCCTTACGCATTCAGTCTCACTCCTGATGAAAGATATTGTTTGCAGTTTCAACTATTTCGTCTATATGCTTACACAAGAATCCTTTCACAAAATCGTTTGCAGGTTCATTGTAAGCGGTTAGCGGCGGTGCATGTTGCTGTAATTCACCGCCATTCATAATCGCAATTCTATCTGCTAATGTCATCGCTTCAATTTGATCATGCGTGACATAAACCGTTGTTGTTCCCAATTCATCGTGTAGGCGTCGGATTTCAGTCCGCATCTGATTTCTCAAATCAGCATCAAGATTTGATAGTGGTTCGTCCATTAGCAGAACTTTTGGTCTCCGAACCAATGCTCTTCCTAGTGCTACGCGTTGGCGCTGTCCACCCGACAATTCCTTTGGTTTCTTGCCTAGTTGTTCAGTCAATCCGAGTAAACTAGCCGCTTCATCAATCCTTACTTGTATTTCCTCCTTGGAGAGTTTCCCTTCCCCCTTTGCCATCCTTAATCCAAAGGAGAGATTTTCTGAAACAGTCATGTGTGGATAAAGTGCATATCCTTGGAATACCATACCCACATCACGAGCCCCAGGGGCTAAATCGTTGACCACATTGCCGTCAATTGTGATTTGACCATCCGTTACATCTTCTAGTCCAGCAAGCATTCTCAGGCTGGTTGATTTACCACAACCGCTTGGCCCAACCAGCACTAAAAATTCACCGTCATGGACGGTTATATTCAGTTTATTTACTGCGACAGTACCATCATCATATCTCTTCGTTACATTTTCGAATTTCACTTCGACCATTTCTTCACCCCTTTACTCCTCCAGCAGAAAGTCCCTCTATGAGGAATCTTTGGAAAATAATGAACAGTAAAACAACTGGTATACTGACTAAAATTGATGCGGCAGCGAAATCACCCCATGCTTGATTGGTTGTAGAGATCATTGATGCTAGGCCTACTGGTAGTGTGTACATATCATTGGATGTGTTGAATGTCAAAGCAAGTAGGAATTCGTTCCATGCCGCTAAAAATGAGAACAGTGCTGTGACAGCAATAGCAGGGACTGAAAGAGGAAGAATGACTTTTCTAAACACTTGAGCCTGATTACATCCATCAAGAATAGCTGCTTCTTCCAATTCCTTAGGTACAGTGTCAAAGAATCCCTTTAACATCCAAACACAGAGAGGTAAAGCAGTAACTGAATATGCTAATACTAACCCTAGCCATGAATTGAGAAGACCGAGAGATTTCATCACTAAAAAGTACGGAACTAAGATGATAATTCCGGGGAACATCTGAACCAAAAGGAAGGAGAACATTGCGGGCTCACGTCCACTAAACTTGAAGCGGCTGAAAGCATAACCAGCAGGTATAGCTAATGCAAGCCCAAGTATTGTAGTGCCTACACTAACAATAATTGAATTACGCAACCAAACCCAGAATGATTCACCATGCAATATTTTAGAGAAATGTTCAGTGCTAAATTGGTCAAACAATGCGCTTCCTAGCGTATTTCCAGGTGACAGTGCAATATCAAGAATCCAGATGACAGGTATCAGAACTAATACAACCGCATGGAGGAGAATGATGTGGACTCCAAGAGCCGATAATTTTGGCGCGAGTTGTCGGTTTCTTGCCAGCCCTTTAGCAGCATTTTCAGTTGTCATCGTGCCTTTTACCCAAGCAGAAACATGTGGTGATGAAATCCACCAAATTGTAATCGCCGCTGGAATAAGAAGCCAGGCTCTAGCCCAGAAATCAAAGATTACTAGGTCAGATGTGCCCAAGCGGAGAATCGCTGAAATCATTGCTATGCCAGCAACAAGAATAGCAAAATCGCGTTTGGCATTTTCTTGCTGTTCAGGAAACATCATCAACAGCATTGCTAGAATTGCAACATCAAGAATTGACAGCATCGCACCGTCACCTGTTCTCAGCCATTCTATTGGGATGATGGCAATATTTACGAAAATAGCAGTAATTATCCAAGTTCTCAGTGTGGAGAGTTCTACCGGCTGGTAGTGTTTCTTCGCCAAATCCTCACTCATGCTACCGCCTCCGTTGCATTGGTTTGCTTCATGTAAACTACTGAGAATCCTAGTAGCATCAAGAAGATGACAACCGACCAAGCCGCGGCTACACCATAAGCGCCATCTCTGAATGCTATGTCATACACGTAAGTGATGAGAATATCAGTTGAGCCCGGCTCACCAAAGTAGAGATCAGGCCCGCCATCAGTCATTAGATAGATGACATTGAACATGTTGAATGTCCAAATAAAACCAAGCAATGACAGAGGGACCATTGCCGATTTCAAGTTAGGAAGAGTCAGATGTCGGAATTGCCGCCAACTAGAGATGCCATCAAGTTCTGCCGCCTCATACATTTCTTGAGGAAGTGATTGCAAAGCCCCACTAAGTGACATCATCATGAAAGGGACTCCAAGCCAAATGTTGACCATGATAACTAGTGCTTTCCCACCAGTAGGGTCTGCTAAGAAATTGAAATCTGTCCCAAGAATATCGTTTACAAGGCCCGCTGGCTCGAGCATCCCCCGCCACACCAAGACGGAGATGTACGACGGTATTGCCCAAGGCAAGAGAAGTACCGTACGATAAGCAACCCTTCCCCTAACATGTTTGTTATTCAGGAGTATTGCGAGTAACAAGCCAAGCCCAATATGTGCGCTAACATTCACAACTGTCCAAATCAGTGTGAAAAGTGTAACTCTAATAAATCCAGATTCAGTAAAAACTTCAACAAAATTTGCAAGGCCGACCCATGCTTGTTCTCCTAAATGGGTTTGGTCGGCATTGGTGAAAGATAACCAAATTCCGTAGAAAACTGGATAAAAAGTTAGGACTGCTAATGCGACAAGCGCTGGAGCGACATAAAAATGAGCGAGTTTAGAACGAGTTTTTCCAGCACGCGCATCACGCCATCTCAGGAATGAAAGTAGAGCAATTAGTGAAAAAACGATTGAACCCACAGCGAATAGAATTGGCGAGGTATCTGCTGGCGGCGGGATTTCATCTTGTACATCACTTGACATATTCAGCGTCAATAAAGTGGTTGATGTAGGCGTTCCGTTGAGGCCCTCGCCAACAACCAAAATGTCATGCATTTTGCCCGGAATCATTCCTGTCAGGTTACAGTTCCATTGAATTCCACTGTTGTAACAATCAGCATTGTTAGGATATGTTGAATGCTCTTCACCATCAAAAGAAATGCGATACAAATCGTATCCACTTTCATCATTGAATGAAATGCTGATAGTTCGATATCCTTCAACAAGTTGAGGCGATTCTGCTTGTTGAGATTCTGCTAGCAAACTAATCAATTCAGTATTTGCTACACTCAATGCTTGTTGTGACGAGGAA
The DNA here is from genome assembly GCA_014384685.1 of Methanobacteriota archaeon. The sequence continues at coordinate 31 of JACNFL010000145.1, read as the reverse complement.
GAGTCGGTATACACCTGTTCAAAGGCTGTTC
>JACNFL010000071.1 GCA_014384685.1 Methanobacteriota archaeon | reverse complement strand
CGCTAATCTCACCCGATTGGCTGTCTCCCGCTTCTACCAATGGCGCTGACTCTTCCCACAGAATTTCATTGGTTGACGACACTTTGAGAACTAGAACGCCCCCTGCGATATTGTCACTACCATCATTGGACAGTGTGTAGGCTATTGTAGCAGACTCGCCACTAACTGGAACTGCAGGATTTGATACCCCTAGGATTGCACTTGGCTGAACATCTGGTTCACTAGCTGAGCGTGTGGAATTCATTTGCGATAATGGTGCAGGAGCCCAATCAGAAACTTCCAGAGAGAGCCACACGCCCTCAGCAACCGAAGGGGTACCTAAATCGAAGGAAAGAGTACGCTGCCCAGGTGCCAATTCTACATCAGTATCAATCACTGTTACAGAATCATCGCCATTTGAATGGCCAACCTGAATCCTGACTATGCGAGAACGCCCTTCTGACAATTGTAAGTCAATTTCAGTAACTAATCCATCAGAAGTAGTCCAATCAACAGATGTGATTTCACCATCCAATTGTTGTGAAGGCGACACTTGGACTTCAATCTGGCCTGAAAGATTTGCATCAACTAAACCATCTTCACTTATCACAGACCAAGATAGAATACGACTTCCCGCACTTCCTTGAAGTGTGTGGCTGACATCTAATTGCAAACTATTGCCAACCGAAAATTGCCTTGACAAACCTTCAGAAGAACCACCTGAATCACTAATTGAGAGCCTTGCATTTCCTTGGTAATCACCCCCATTATGAGCGATTAGTGTTGCTTGTAAGTCATCACCAACATGGAAATTAGTTCCGACTATAGCCAAGCCGGCACTACCTGCCGTAGAGAAATGTGCAGCATCCATATCGTATGTATGTGAAAAACTAGTTACTGAATCATCATGAAGTCTGCCAGTCGCAATTACTGAGCAATCCAAAGTACCAGGTCGAACCGAAAGTGAGAATTGTCGTGATTGCCCCTCTCCATAATTTACAAAGAAAGATTCGCTAAACACCACTGAATTAGAAAATGTACATTGTAGTTCCCCTACCCATGCCAACTCCCCAGAGTTAGACAAATTCACTGTCCAAATAACCTGCTGCCCTAACTGAGGTGTAGAATTGTCAACGTTTGCAATAATATCCAATCTTGCTAGTGGCGGTGGACCGACTGAAATTTCGTGACTAGTTACTACCCCCGACAAATTTACTTTCAAAGTTGTCAAATTATTTTCAAAAAGTTGTGGTATTGTAAAATTAACTGGTGTTGAAGATTGTGGCGAAATTGATAGGTTTTGGAAAAGATAAGGCCCTTCGTCAACTGCAAACCCAATACTACCATTGAAGTCAACTTCACCGGAATTGCTTACAGGGACTTCTGCCCAACCAGTATCGCCATCTCTAAATGAAGAATTACCACTGGCTTCACCGCTGATTGAGTTAACTGGAATGATCTGCCATTGACTAGTATCGCTGACTGCAGCATTAGCTGGTGCTAATCTCTTAACAAATTGGCTGATTGAGTCTGTATGGTTGGCAAATGGAGTCCCCACCTCGCCAAATAGTTGTAAATTCATCGTGTATTGGCCGATTGCTAGTTGTGAAATATTGAATTGAATGGTTATGATTTCATCTGAAGTAAGATTAAGCGAAACATTTTCGCTAGTGATAATTGTGCTCTCACCTTCAACAATTGTCATATTAAGTGCACCTACAGAGGCAACATCGTGAGATTGAACATTAATTGAAATGTTTACATCCCCTACCCCTTCTTCTAAATCACCAACCACCACTAGAGTTGTAGAGTCTAGGAGCAAACCTGAACCATTGGCTGAAACCACAGAAAGAAGAGGGATTACAAGTAACAGAACGCAAAGACTTGCAAAAGTCTGGCGGACATAGGAGGCCCTCATCGTTAACGCCTGCCCCAAGACGGATGAATGACCTTTACTATCCTTCGGATAGCAAAACCTCACCTTTATGAGAGATAGTCAGGTGGGGGGCTTGCCTATGGATGTCAACACACTACTTGCCATGACTCCAGAGGAAGTGGCACAAGCAATTATTGCCCGCCGTCACGAATTGAGTGATACTCTTCCAAAAATTGTTCGCGATAGAACACAAGAACTAGATCAATTGAATCCACTAGTAGAAAAAGCGCTGAAAGAGAGGGATAAGGCCACTGATGAAGTTTCACATTTGAAAGGGAAGAGAGATTCACTCCAATCCGAAGCAAAGGAACTACGGAAGAAACTCACCAGCCTACGTGAAACTTTGATAGAAGAGAAAAAACTCAAAAATCCAAATCCAGGATGGGCAAAGGAAAAACTCGCCCAAAAATTGGCAGAGATTGATGAGAAAGTTGAAACATCTGCTCTAGATTTGAATAGTGAAAGGAAATTACTACGGCAAATGCGTGAACTTACTCGTTCTCATGAAGAATGGGTAACACAAAGACTTGATTCCAACCCTGAATTAAAAGAATACCGAGAGGGTTGGGAAAAACACAGACAACTACTCGAGGATGCTGACGCGGCACATGAAAAATTAGTTGGTTTAGCAGAAGTAAGTGGGGAACATCACACCAAGTATGCAGAACATAAGGAAGTACATCGTGAAGCACAAGGCCAACTTAACCGTTCCAAATCACTCCTATCGTCTGCGGATGACATAGTTGGTTACTGGAATCACCGAATTGAAAATGGTTTTGAGGAACTAAAAGATGGTACTGGGGACTTGATGGCTGCTAGTCGCATGGTAGCAGAAGGAAAACCATCTAGTATGCCACAAAGACCCGTTGTGAAAAATAAGGGGGGTGAGGAAGAATGAGTAAGCAAACTAATTCCAAGCCCAAGAAAAAATCACACAGCGATAAGAAACAGAAGTCGAAAAGTGGCAATAAAGGGAAAAAATCAACTCGCCGAGATTTCTTTGAAGATCTAAGAGAACTTGAAACTCATGAAATTGAAGATATGCTCAACGATAACAAAGCATCTGCAAGAGCGATGGAATCTCAACTTGAATCTTTAGAAAGTGAACGAAAATCATTGATTTCCACGGTACAAGTACTCCGCACAGCCCTGTATAATTCAGGAGGTGTTTCAAAAGAACGCCGAGATTTGTTGAATGAGTTACGAAAACGAAATAAACAAATCAATGAGGCAAAATCAATTCGTGATGATATCAACATACGAGTTTCTCCTCCTTTGAATCTAATAGAACGATTGCTCAAGCGGACATGGAGGGATTTGACATCGATCCGTGAGGACCCTAGTCGCGCACCAAATCTTACCAATGAAATCCAAAAATTTTCATTCTTCTTTGAACTTAAGATAATGCACAAACTCAAAGTTCAGTCAGATGCATCACATCAACAATTTGTTGAGATGATTAGAATGCAAAAAGAAACCATCAAGAAACTTGATGGGTTGCAAGAAGAATCAAGTGAAATTGCTGCAAAAGCAGCTGATGAAAATCCTCGTTTAGAAGGAACAAAAATCAGCAGAAAGGAAGAGAAAGATCTCAATAACCGTATCGAAAAAATGCTGGAGGCTATTCGCCGCCAACGCTCTGAATTACGCCGTGTAAAACGAGAAGTTGGCCGTCTTGAATCATTTAGTAGAATTCGCAAGGAAGATGAAAAGCGAGGTAGGAAGGTTCGCAAGCGAATCAACAAACTCAGAGAACATGCGATGAGTGGTGGTACGTTATCAATGGAAGATATGGCCAGAATACTTGAGACTGGAGGATTATCTCAATTACAAGAATCCGATAACCCAAAGACGTCAAAAAAGAAGAAACGGGGTTCTAGAAGAGGTGGAAGAAGCAAAACCCAACCCCACCGAGGAGTTGCTCGTTCACATCAGAGACGAGAAGAATAAGGGAATGTTTGCGCACCTTGTTTATTGACCTCTTGGGTCCACCCGAGTACCGTGAAGGCAACAATTGTCGGCGAAGTTGCGAAGATTGACGGCGTGTCCTGGTGCGCAATCTCCTCAATAGAAGGCTTCATCCATGAAGTTGAAGGGGCACCAGCAATTTTCCTTGAAGGAATCGGATCATTAGTACCATCAATACTCAATACTGCCGATTTACTACTTTCTAATATTCAACTAGGTGAACCTCGAATTGTAACTTTGAATGGAGAAGATGGAATTTTAGTCGTTGCAACAATCAATGATTCTTACTCAATTGTTTGCAAAACAGAGAAAGGTGCTAATCTTGGAATGGTTCGTAAGCAGATGGAAATCGCATCTGAAAACTTGCTACCACTTCTCTAACTAACCAACAGAAACTCAAGTTAGTACTTCGTCAAGCCTATCTTGCTCAACCGCATTTCGTAATTCCATGGCTATTCTTCGTCCACTACTCATTGGCTTGCGCCAAGTTGCATTGCCGTAGGGGTGACCTACACTCACATGCACATTAGTTCCCCCTCCAACACGAGGAGCGACATCGTAAATTGAATAATTCATGTCTTTATCAATACAAGTTTGCAGACAAAATGGACCAATAATTCCTGGGTCATAATGTTCTTTACTAGCGGTGATGAATTTTTCACCCAATTCAAAAGCCTCCTCAAGTAAACTCTCCCTAATAGTGGCTGTATTGTGACCCACCACTGTCATCTCCGGTATTTGCTGATGGATTGGCATTGTCATTTGTTGTGGTGCTGGAAGCCTTACATGACCATCTAAACTTGATTCAAATCTCCAATCAACCCCCAGTAATTCTAGTTTAGGCATCTCCTCTTCCAACGGACTATAGAAAAAATTGAGGTTGAACACGGGGCCTATCACATAACGTTCAATTCTAGCTCCTGCTAAACTTTCTTCGTCTATTACGCCCTGTTTAAGGAGAGACTCTGATTTTTCTTGATACTCTGAATAAGAGGCGCAAGTGAAAAATCCACGCTCGAGTTTCTTCTCTGCGTGATGCAATTTGACAATTACTAAACAATCAATATCTTCGGGGTTGACAATTGCTTCTGGATAAGGTAATCCGGCTTTATCAAGAATCCAATAATAATCCTGGTCTTCAGTACGCTCTTCCATTCTCAACATATTTCGGCTGCCAAACATTGGGACCCGAAAATCGTTCTCAATTTGTTCCATTCCGCAGTAAGATGTGAAGGAACGGTTTGGAATGTAAACCACATTTCTATCCCTCATTACCTGTTGAAAAGAAGGCGCCAATACATCGTCAAAGCGGTCAAGGACGATTGCCTTGTCAACCATTCCTCTAGTTACCCTTCCAGAGTGATTACGTACAGTTTTGAAATATTCTGAGTAGGTCTTTTCTCTACCCTTTTGACAATATGCGACCGTGGGGAATCCTTCTTCTATTGCACCATCACAAATATCCAGTGCAGAGTGACTAGCCGTCATTCCGATACGTAATTTCATGCGATCATAATCGTTTAGTATTTCAGAAATATCAGTGGATTCAATCATCTTTGTTACCTCCATTAATCGTCACGCTTCATAGTCATCAATTGTTCAGTAGAAAGTGTCTTTCCAGCCATTAAAGCACTCATCAGGTCAACATTTGCTGGAATGGCATCTGCCTTGGAAGGTTGAATGCCATCAGCCCTGTCTTGAGATGCTTTGAGCAGATTTCTTGAACTCCAAATACAACGCATTGCTACAATGTAGTATTGGTGTTCTCGGTCCGCTTCTACCTTAGCAGTAACAAAAGCCCTGTGTGCCAACTCATGCTCATCATTCAATCGATGTGTCTCATCATTTAATTTGCCCATCAAATCATGGGCTGCTTGAGCTGCTTCTGCTGCGGCAATAACTCTAGCATGAGCAGCATCGCAAGCGACGCGCAATGCATCAAGTTCACTATTTGCATCGCTACCACCTGTTGGTTTCGTTTTCTCTTCAGCAACTTGTAATTGATTTTTTAATGATTTTATTTGATCTTGGTATTTCTTATCATTAATCTTCCCAATCATATGGTCCATCTCTAAATTATTCATCTTTCTTTTAATATATTCGGGGCTATCTCCATCTCGACGTTTACCTTTAGTATCTGAATCATTACCATGGATTTCAATTTTGAGAGTGTTGAATTCTTTGTGTGCCTTTTCTCGCTCAGCCTTTGCCTGACGTACCATGTTATTCTCTTTATCACGA
>JACNFL010000115.1 GCA_014384685.1 Methanobacteriota archaeon | reverse complement strand
CAAGGAATGACTGGTCATCTTCATACTGTACATGGTTAGCACCTACAACCTCTAGCAGTTGCCAGCCCCCATTCCACGGTTGGAGCAACGGCTTCACATGCTCATCAATGGGGGCAACATTATCAACAGTGCCAGTCAGAAATAATGAATGAGCGGGATTCGCTAAACCTATTGCTTGGACATTTTCTCCAATATCATCAATGTCTAGACCAACACCAAAGAGTGCTCTTGGTGGTTCGTATTGTCCTGAATTAAACACCGCTCCCCAGTAACTACTCACAACCATTGCCAATCCAGCACCGCGGCCATGTCCTGAAACACCCCAGTGGTCCATGTCAATGCATCCTTGTGCACCCGCGGGGCCACGGTTTGGATTACCCGTTAGATTGATGAATCCGATAGATTCAATCAATTGTACATGGTCTAGAATCCCTTGATAGGCTTCATCTCCACCTCTTTCATCCCCAATTATAACTACGAAATAACCAGCCTTTGCTAACCCTTCACCTAACCATGAATAGTCATCAAAACCTTCACCATCATCAGCATGGAATGCGAGCCAAGGGTAAGGTGCCCAAGCACAGTCAATAGGCTCATCTTCTCCTGGTTGTGCAGATGGGTAGTATAGGCGAATATCCTTCTGTTCATTATCTGAATCAACATACCTAGAATCTTTCCAACCCGGTGAAAATCTGTCTGCGCTTACAGGTGTAGTGAAATTTGAAGATTCTTCGGCTGTTGCAGTAATAATAAGCGAGGTCAAAATTGCTGAGAGCATGAGTGTGGATAGGGTCAATGCCGTACCCTCTTGCCTCTTCATGAGTATTTGCTTCAACCCAATTCCCTTTGAATGAGTCGCCGTTTAGTTCATGTTTCAAGCAGAAATAAGAATATCCATCAATTCTGTGAGAGTGGGCAAATCATCAGCGGCTGATGGGTTGTAAAGATGTGCCCACCCTTCTAGATGTTGGGCTACTAGTAACCACCTGCCATCTAAAAATAGGCCCCATTCATTTTCGATAACCGATTCGAATTCACCATCCGAATAACTAACTGAAAGAAAAACAGGTGCATCTATGCCCGCTCCAATCCGTTCACCTTTGATTTCAGGAGATGAACCAGCAGGCTGGTCAAAATCAATGTGAAGTCTTCGTCCCACATGGTCACAAACATCTCTTGCATTAACCATTGAATCTTTCCATGGTCCTCGGTGCGATAGATTACGTCTCCCTTCTTTCCACCATATTTTCCCTCCTGCTTCAGTCCACGCCGCAGCGCAAGCACGCGCGGTTGAGCCACCACCCACCATACAAAGCAAAGGCCGTTCCAAATCATCTGTCAAGTTGAAATCAAAACCAAATTCACGAGCAACCATCAACAAACCTGAACCATCCGTGTTTGCAGCTTTCCAAACATGCCCATTGTGACGCATTTGGTTTACCGATGCTAACATTGGCTCACCAATTACCCATTCTGTCCCAGAATCAAGTGGAAGTTGATGTTTTAGTGGGCTAGTGATAGAAAGCCAAATTTCTCGTTTTCCGGGGTCTGCTCCCTCATCTTCCTTAGCGATTACAGACATCTTTGCGTGACCCCACGCTAGTGCATCAATCAGAGAATTATGGTTGATTTTTTCACAGGCATGAAAAGTGATATTGTGGCCACTGCTTTCCAATAACTGGGCGACTTTATTGAACAAAAACGGAGTCAATGAGTGGCTGATAGGATTACCAGCCACAGCGGCACAGACTATTGGCCCCTTTGACATCAGTTTTGCCACATCGTGGTTGGTGAAAAGACTCACGCTTTTCCGTCATCAAGCAATATTATTGTTTTCTTACAATATTATTAGGATTGTTAATCGATCTAAAAGGGGTAACCGAAATCCGATTTCTTCCATCTAAACATTACAGTTTGAATAACAAAATGATGAAGACTTGAATACTTATTGACAACACGAGCCATCATGCCAACCGACCTTGAAATCGCGCTCGCCGCGAATCCTATTCCAATTGAAGAGGTTGCGTGGAAATTAGGTTTAGGTGTTGAAGACCTTTGTCCACAAGGAAATGGTGTGGCTAAGATATCGTGGGATGCGCTCAAGAATCGTAGTGACAAACCTAAGGGTGTACTAATTTTGGTTACAAGTGTAAACCCTACTCCATTTGGTGAGGGTAAGACGGTTACAACCATTGGTCTAAATCAGGGATTGAATCGTATTGGCAAAAACGCAGTCTGTGTAATCCGTGAACCATCAATGGGGCCAGTGTTTGGCATAAAAGGAGGTGCAGCAGGTGGTGGATATTCACAGGTTCTTCCGATGGAGGACATTAATCTCCACTTCACAGGAGATATCCATGCAGTAACTTCTGCTCACAATCTTTGCTCTGCTATTCTTGATAATCATCTTCACCAGGGAAATAAATTGGATATTGATCCATCTAGAATTATTTGGCCTAGAGTTTTAGACATGAATGACCGGTCACTTAGGAATTCTGCTATTGGTCTTGGAGGTGCACTGAATGGTTTTGCACGTGAGGAGAGATTTGACATCACAGCTGCTAGCGAGGTCATGGCAATTCTTGCGTTAGCAAGTGATTATCTAGATTTACGTAAGCGTCTCGGTGAAATTGTAGTTGGTCAAAACCGCGATGGAAACCCCGTAAAAGCCGAAGATATTGGTGCTGCAGGCCCGATGTCAATCTTATTGCGGAACGCATTATTACCAAATTTAGTTCAGACTTTAGAGGGTGACCCAGCTTTCATCCATGCAGGTCCTTTTGCAAATATTGCTCACGGCAATTCCAGTTTGATTGCTGACAACCTTGCTTTAGCAGTATCTGATTATGTGGTTACTGAGGCCGGTTTTGGTTCTGATATGGGTGCAGAAAAGGCGGTTCACATTAAGGCCGCTGCGAGTGGTATTCCACCTGATTGCATAGTTATCAATGTCACAATTCGTAGCATGAAATTGCATGGGGGCGGTTTTTCATCATCAGGTGGGCAACGTCCATCAAAAGAAGAATTAACTAAAGAAAATGTGGATGCAGTTTCTCGTGGTGCGATGACAAACTTATCTCGTCATATCAGGAATATGAAGCGATTCATGGTTCCAGTAATAGTCTCTGTAAATCGTTTCTCAACAGATACAGAAGCGGAGGTTCAAGAATTGCTGAAATGTGCTAATGATTGTGGTGCCGATAATGCCGTTATTTTTGATGGCCATCAACGCGGTGGGGCCGGTGGAATTGATCTTGCTCATGCAGTATCATCAGCTTGCCAAGACCACCTAGCAAATGGTCGACCCTTTGAACCATTATTTGATAACAAAATGGGTGTTGTTGAGAAGATGTTACGTGTCGCGACAATGGTTTATGGTGCTGAATCAATAGACTTGCACAAGCAGGCAGAACGTGACCTCAAACTCATAAAGAAATGGAAATACGATAAATTGGCTGTTTGCATGGCAAAAACACAGTATTCATTCAGCCATGTAGCTCACGAAATAGGAGCCCCAAGTGGCTTTACTTTGCCAATTATGGAATTACGTCTCAATGCAGGTGCTGGATTCATCGTTGCTGTTTGTGGTGCAATGATGACTATGCCTGGACTTCCTAGGAGACCAGCGGCAATTGACATGGATATCGATGAGGATGGTAACCAAACAGGTATTTTTGGATAGGCACTACATCATGCCAAGTTCCAAAGATTTTAGCGGTGCAAAATTATCCGCATTATCGCCTGTGAAGAATTATTTTAGATGCTTGTTAGGGCCTGTGAAATGTCATTCCATAGATCCTCTACATCTTCAATTCCAATACTCATTCTAACAAATCCAGGATTGATACCTGCTGCAATCCTGACATCTTCGGGTACAAACATGTGGCTTGTATTGAACGGGCACTCAGCCAAACTTTCAACACCTCCAAGGCTAGTTGCTTCGAATATGATATCAAGACTACTGACGAATTTTATTGCTGCATCATCTCCTCCATGCAAAGTAAAGGCCAACATCCCCGTTCCTCTTGGCATGATTTTTTGAGCAATCTGGTATTGGCTATTCCCTTCAAGCATCGGGTGATTTACTGCGTTAACCTTCGGGTGTTGTTCTAATCGCTTGGCTAGTTCCATTGAATTACTAACATGTATGGGCATGCGTGCGTGAAGCGTGCGCATCCCCCTCTCAAGAAGATAACAAGCGTGCGGGTCAGGGCAACCACCAAAGTGCACCTTTTTATGGAAAAGAGAGGCGATTAATTCAGCGTTTCCAACAACTGCGCCTCCAACAATATCTGAATGCCCTCCAAGGTATTTGGTAGTTGAATGGATGACTAAATCACATCCCATTGCAATTGGTTGAGTTGCCCACGGGGTGGTGAATGTGTTATCGATGATTAACAACAGATTGTGACGCTGTGCAATTTCTGCAAAAGCAGGAATGTCTGCTACTTTCAAGGTTGGATTTGATAGTGTCTCAATATACAGAATTTTGGTATTTTCTTGTATGGCTGCTTCGTAGGACGAGGGGTCAGTCATGTTGGCAAAAGTAACTTCAATACCAAATCTTGGTAATTCATCAGTCATCAATCCATAAGTTCCACCATAAACATCTGGAGCGGCTACACAGTGATCACCATGTGAAAGAAGGCCGAGAAGAGTTGTTGAAATCGCTGCCATTCCACTAGCAAATAGCAATCCATCCTCTGCTCCTTCCATAGCACAAATTTTCTCTGTAGCGGCATCTGAATTAACGCTTGAAAGACGTGAATACAGAAGGGTATGTTGGGCGCCAGCGGCCCAACCCGCATATCTTTCCTCAGTTAATTTGTAAGTTGATGATTGAAAAATTGGGGTGTTGACAGCACCCTCAATATGTTTGGTTCCTGTGTGAACTGCTTTTGTTGCGAACTTGTTGTCGGTTTCATCTGTTGCCATAGCCCTACGAGAGGTTCATTTGACTTCAACAATACGCCATACAATGGTCTTGTGTGTCGGATAATGGGTGGCTTATAGTGGAAAAAGCCGACTATATGACGGAAGTAATATGAATAAACCGCCAATACGACAATCATGCTTTTTAGCCAACTTGATGATAAAGACACACAAATTCTTGAACTTCTAATAGAAGATGCAAGAGCTAGCACAAAGAGTATAGCAGATAGGCTAAATATGCCTAGAGTTACAGTTCATGATAGGATAAAAAGACTTCAAGACCGTGGCATTATTGACAAGTTCACTGTCAAAATTTCTCATGAAAAATTGGGACTCCCACTACATGGTTTCTTACTTGCAAATTGGGCTGGTGATAAAGCAAGGGAAGATCGTAGGAGTGTTGCCAAAGAGATTTGCAAATTACCATTTATTGTGGGTTGTCATATCATCACAGGTCAATGGGATTTTATCATAGAGGTGGTGGCTCGTGAAATGGATAGCCTTGGAGATTCAATCCTAGATGAATTATCAAAAATAGAGGGCATAGGTCATACGCAGACCATGGTCACATTCTACAGTTATTCTGGTGCAGCCAGTGGCACATAAGCAACATTGAGTAAATTGTCTTGTTCTTTCATTTCATATTTCCACGCGAGGGGTTGAATAGGAACCACGCAATACGGTGAAATGGGGGGCGCAAGATGCAGATTCTAAAACGAGACGAAGACATGATGAAACTTCGTATTCAACATGAGGATGACCTTTGGGTGCTCTCACAATTAGTGAAGGGAAACAAATCTGCAGCGATGGTTTCTCATCGACGCGACCAAACTACAGGTACACAAGAAGGCGGTAGGGCAAAATCAGCAGAACGAAAGCCAATGTGGATTCAAATTTCAGTTGAGGATTCCGAGTTCCAGATATTCTCTGATAATCTAAGATTGCATGGAGTGATCACCGAAGCACCGATTGACAAAGGGTCATTTCATACCCATAATGTTGGACTTGGCGACGAGTTAGAATTGACTGCTGATGACGGATGGAATAGTGCTGATGTTAAGTTACTCAGCGAAGCAGTGCAAGATGGTGGCCGTGCAAAAATAGGAATCATAGTTGTTGAAAATGACGAAATTATACTCTTCGAAATTGCATCTCATGGAATGCGTGATTTAGCAACGTTCACACTCCGAGGTGGCGGTAAACGTGAGAAGAGTTCAGGA
>JACNFL010000156.1 GCA_014384685.1 Methanobacteriota archaeon | reverse complement strand
TAGATTGCAAGCGGTGATCCTCACCAAGGATATTCACAAGGCGCTGTGCTTCAGTCCACTTCCACTCATGATAAGCGATATCTCTAGTTGCATACAGAGAAGAACCATCGCCTCTTTGATAGAAGAATTTTGTTGATTTACCCTGCACCCCTCGGTCTTCAAGTTCTAGGTAATGTGCACCATTTTCTGCAGTGCCATGTAACTCGCTTTTGCTAAGTCTATCCATGATGACATCTACTGAACCATCAACAATGAATCTTGATTCTTTGGTGAATGAATCAAAAACAATACCAAGCCTCTCCAATGTTTCTAGCATCCCATCAAGGACTGGCTGATAAGCCGATTCAAAAATAGCAAGAACTTCTGCATCAGCTTCTTCTGATGCTTGTACCAACTTTGTAACACCTAATTCTACATCAGGGTCCACGGCTTTCAGTAGGTTTGCCGCTTGATAGTAACGAACCCTTTGATGGTCTTCTTTGTGCGGGTGAGTTGGCATTTCATCCATATCTTCTGCCGCTAGAATTTCACTTACTCTGTCATCATCCAAATTAGCAAGTGACCAAGCCAAAATCCCAACTTGTTTACCCATGTCATCAACATAGTATTCGGCCCTGACATCATCTCCTGCAAGGCGATGCATCCTGACAAAAGTATCTCCAAGAATAGCATTTCTTGAACGACCAACATGGAATGGCCCATTTGGATTAGCCGATGTGTGCTCAATCAACAGAGATGAAGAGGCGCGGTGATGGCCTACTGAATCGGGATCATTGAGAATCGCTTCCATTGTTTGACCTGCTAACCATGCGGCATCAACATAAAAATTGCAAAATCCACCATCACTTCCAACTTCGCTACATCCATCAATTGCTGTCAAAACAGTAGCAACTCTTTGCGCTAAATCAGCAGCAATATCTTGAGGAGATTTTTGCATCGCTTTTGCCAAAGCAAAACAAGGTAATGCAAGGTCACCTTGGTTTGCGTGACGAGGCGTTGTAAGGTTGGCTAGAGTACCATCTGGGTCATCATCACCCATTTCAGTTAGAGCATCCCAAACGGTGCCGCGAATTACTTCACTTAACTGACGCATTTCATCAACTCCATGACCAGCGCAAAATTGCTGCCATGCCTCCAAACGCCGTCATTAAGGTCATCCCTTCTTCTGAATCAGTGGATATCAACTTCACATTTGCTGCCGATTGGCCTGCAAGTTCTGTAAATTCGTCTAGCAAATCAATTTCTTTATCTGAATCTTCTCTTACTTGGTCTGCATCTGCTTGACAATCGGGGCAATCAGGAATTTCTGGGATTTTATCAACGGTTATTGACCATTCATGCTTGCACTGACGGCAATTGAAAAACACGTTTTTCTTCCTCAACGCTTCTGATAACAATAGCATATCAACAGCTCCTTGATCAAGAGCAGAGCGTATCATCATCTCACCGTATGTTGCTTTAGGATGTGACTGCATAATCTCTTTGAGGAATTTGTCAACCAATGTTCTCTCTTCTTCCAAAGCGATTTGGTCCATCAAATCTCCAGCATTCTGAACTAATTCGCGCAGTCCGCTTTCATTGGAATAACCAACATCAAACAATGGCTTCTTGACAATTTTTTGAATTTCGTGGTGGAGATATCCGTTGTTTATTACGAAATCCTTGGTAGCCCCTGGACCTCCTACAATCACGCCTTTGAGGTCAGGTAACATGGGTAACCAGTACTCACAAGCACGTTCTGTGACCTTCTTGAAAAACTTGTCAGCGGCTTCTTCAATCAACCTCTCGAACCGCTGTTGTGACTGCCCACCTTGTCTATGCTTACTTGGCACAAGACTGGTGATATGTTTCTTGACATGTACGGTACTTCCAGTTGCCACACCGTATGCACCCTCGCCACGGTCAACCACTAACAAACCGTATGCAGTACGATTGATGAGCATCTCTTCAAGTTGAGATGTTTCAAAAGTGCTGTCACAGCGATATCTGAAAGAGGTAAAAGGTTCAGGAGGGTCCTCAATAACTATTGTTGTCATGCGAGATTTGTTATTACCAACAATCACATGACCTGTGAATACAGCAATCCCTTTTTCACCAGCATCGCGGCGATTTGCTAATGCTGCCGATGCTGATTCAATCGCATCGATGACATGCTTCCTCGTCAGATTTGATTTGATGTTGCGTGCTTGACCTGATTCATTCGCTAATTGGTGGCGGACATCAGCAACTTGACGGTCTGGTGGAATGATAACTGTCACAAGTTCAGTCCCCATCCCTCTGAGACCCATCAAATCTTCAAGAACACGCTTCAGCCGAAGTTTGGCTGCTTGTTTCTCGGAATCGTCTGCCATCAGAACCACCTTGTGGTTCTAGGCGATTGCCAGCGGGTTATCAATCCTTCATGCTGCCCGCTACCGCTTTTCGCGTCTTCAATGGGTTTTTTTTTGAAAATATAGCGGGCGGGCTTATCAATTGGCGGCGCTGCCGCTAATGCGATGAGTGAAGTCGTCATTGTCGCTCTTGGTGGCAGTCTGATGTATGACGATGGTGACATTGACCAACAGTGGGTTGAGGATGCTAGCAAGATTATTGCTCAAACCGCTTCTGCTGGAACTAAAATTGGTATTGTAATTGGAGGGGGTCATTTAGCCCGTGAAAATATTGCCGCAGCACGTAAGTCAGGAGTAACTGACACATTTGATCTTGACCTGGTTGGTATTGCTGCAACTCGCTACAACGCTACGGCATTCGCAGCGGCACTGAAATCTGCAAGCGTAGATGTTTCAGAAAATGTGCCCGAAACGACTGCTGATGCAACAGAATCTCTCCAAAATCATTCAGTGATAGTAATGGGTGGAACAATACCCGGACACACAACAGATGCAGTTTCAATCAATCTTGCAGTTGATAGCGGCGCTAAACGATGTACAATAGCTACCAATGTTGACTTTGTATACGACAAAGCCCCGCAAATAAATCCAGATGCAATCCCCTTTGAGGAGATGACATTGGCTGAATTACAATCAATCGTTGGGCCACCTGAACATCGTGGCGCTGGCCCTAATGTAGTAATCGACCCAATTGGGGTTCAAATTGCTATAGACAACAGTATTGAACTGGCATTACTTAATGGAAGGGAGTTAGAAAGACTAGCGAAATGCTTAGCCGGAGAAACCTTCCGTGGAACAATCATCGGGGTGAATTAATGGGACGAATGGAAGAGCGTTTGAAAAAGGCAATTGCTGATACTGCAAAGACAACAAAAAAAGTTGTAAAACAACTCTCTGACAATCCAAAAAGTGCGAAGTATATCCCCCCACATCGGCACTGTGTAATTTGCTATGCGCCAATTCCCCTAGAAGCAGACCCAGCACACTGCGGGGAGCAATCCTGTTCTGAAACACAAGCAAAGCGAGAAAAGTCTAGGAAACGACTTAATTTGATGCTTTATTTATTCCCCGGAATTGCAATAATGCTGTTCTTGTCGCAGATGCTAGGGCTATTATAGAAATTTTAGTAGTGAATTTGTAAGCGAAGGATTGATTCACCGAAACCCGCAGGTATGGTTTGATGATGGTCCGTATCATGTCGGCCCTGCCGATGATTACAGGCGTTTTTTGCGTCATTCTTGTACTGGTTGGTGCAATCGGTTACTCTTCTGATTCAAGTACAGTTGGAGTCCCAATCCCGCCTTGTGCCCCCGGTTCAGACGAAAATTGTGAAATTGGAATGAATCAAGATAACCTCTCAATACCACAACCATTCATGCTCCTTGATGTTTCAGTTTCAATGAATTGGGACCACAGTGACGATGCATGGATTGGAATTGTGGACGCCGATAAAATTGACTGGGAGAAATGTAGTCCAGACGATCAAGGATTGACAGGGTGCACTGCCTCGGATTTTGAGATAATAGCTGGTGGGCCTGATTCTGATACAGGATTGGAATGGGATTTAGACCCAGGAAACACACGCTTCATCACAGGTGGGCGCGCAGGTACTCTTACCCTAGACACCAACATTGTGACATATTCGTATAGTGCTGGTATGGCACTTTTCCCAATGCTTATTCTAGGTGTTGTAGGAGTGGTGTTGTGCCTTGCAGGAGTGCAAATGGCCTTCCCTCTGAAGTTCGCAAAACGTGACAACGACTAGTCGGACCGTTGAAGAACCCCGTGCTACTCGGGTGGGTTGAGGATTGGTCATGTCGGGTTACAAGTGTCCGGGTTGCGGAGTTGCAATTGCTATTGAAGGGCTAGAAATAAGTCAATATGGTCACAAAATTTTCTGTACCCGTTGCGGACATGTGTCGGAAACAAATTGATTTCAATTTGTTGCGATTCTTTCTTTGATTCAACGGTCTGAACGATGCCATCCTTCTGGAAGAAGGAGTGGGTCACCCACATCATCAGCACCTATTCTAGCCACTAATTCTTCTCTTAACTGCTCAATCCCGTACCCCTCTGTTGCTGAGATACATAGGTGTCCTGATACCGGATTCACTCCAGTATCGATATTCAGCAAATCTGCTTTACCATCAACAACGATTAGCGGAGTCTGTGGTAACAAGGCGGCAACTTCTGCCAACAAATTTTCTTGCGATTCCATCGATGTACCACCATGCTCGGCTGGGTCAAGCAAGAATAATACAATTGAACCAATATTTTCTAGAGCTACAATTGCTTGCATCTCAATGTTATTCCTATCTTCCATCGGCCTGTCAAGTAGACCGGGTGTGTCAACCATTTGGTAAACACGACGGCGATGTTCAAAATGACCGACGTGTAACTGCTTGGTGGTGAATGGATATCCTGCCACTTCTGGTTCATTACTAGATAAAACTCCAATCAGTGCTGACTTGCCGACATTTGGTGAACCTGCAACAACTATGCACGGTTCAGAAGTGTCAATTGATGGTAATTCTCGCAACTGATCTCTTGCTCGGTTCAACCACAATAGAGAAGGATTCACCTGATCAATTATGGAGGAAATTCTACCATATGCCTCTCTCCTTCGCTGATGCATTGAATCTATATTCATCATTCTCTGAATTTGTTGCTCATACTTCTTGGCAATAGCCATAGTTTGGTTGGCAGCCCATTGAAGATTTGAGAGATGATGACGAAAATCATCACAACCTACTGAGGCATCTATCAATGAACGATCGAATTCAGACTGCTTGTCCAAAGATGGCCATTTTGCCACATAACTTTTCAGTGTGGCATCTAACACATCGCTCGCAGATTGAATCATGCGAATCATCTGCTTACGGGTTCGAAATAATCTATCCGTATCTTCAACTGAATCCTTGGCTTTATTTGCCCTCCTGTAGGCCTTATCCAACAACTCATCGGAGAGTAAAACAGTGGGCAATTTCTTCCAAACAATGACTGCCATTACACTCCCTCCACTGTTTGCGGCTCGCCCATCCCTCTTCAATGCAAAGGTTTGGATTTTCTGTAATAATCATTCATTTGGATTAATTTGTACTCTACTTCCAAGGGGTTCTCTTTTCAAGGGTCGGGTTACTCAGGGTGTTAGAGGCGAGCGAGTTGGCAGCGAAGAAAGGAAGTAGAAGCAAGAAAAATGACCTACCTGATTGGGCGATTACATTATGGGAAGATCTTGGGAAACCTAACTTTTCAGAATTTCAAGATGTTCGTAATGGCCCACTTTTGGAGAGGCGTACTGGCCTTAGGAGAGACGACTTAGTTGAAATCCTGATTGATGCCCGTGCTCTGCCTACAGACATGGACCCATGGATGAGAGGGCGATTGATGGGGACCAATAAATTGACTATTGAACTTCTCACTGCTGATAAAAATTATCATTATATCTCAAGAGACGTTATTGTTGATGTATGCCTTGTTGCGCATATGAGGGCTGCTTACATTGATGACCGCGACCTGTTAAACTATGAACGAGAAGATATGAAACGCCGAAACTCATTGCATGAAGAAGTGGAGAAGGATTCCACTGGGGCTGATGACAGCCACGTATGGGGTTGATTCGGTGAACATGCATCAGGATTGGAAATTAATTGACAATCATCATTACGAGCGGGTTTGGAAATTTTCAGACTTTGCTAGTGCTCTAGATTTTGTCAACAAAGCGGGTGCTATTTGTGAAGAGTTGAATCACCATGCTGAATTTGTA
>JACNFL010000086.1 GCA_014384685.1 Methanobacteriota archaeon | reverse complement strand
AGGATTTGGGGGCATTGGTCTATCGCGTCTTGAGAGATAGATTCTCTTACCACGAACCACTACAAGATCAATCTGGGCTTCTTCCTTCGGGTTGAGTCTCAGAACCACCTGTTCCCAATGTGGGTGGTACGATTTTCGTGCTCGCGAGCCTATGTATGGACGTAGTTCAGAGACAATTCTCGCTACATCAAAACTACTCATTTGCCCCTTCATTCCACCACCTCCCTTCGCTCTTGGCCCTCGCCTGTCAATTACCACCCCAGCGCTGACCCTTCATCAAATACCCCATTGATTTGCTATTTTTGACGGCCATAGACTCATAGGCGACTTAACCTTCGGATAACCATGGCTGGAATCATATTGATGGGCACTGTAGTTGTCGTAATTGTACTATTAATGCTAATTTTTTGGATTATTAGTGCATACAACCGTTTGGTTGATTTACGCAATGAAGTTGAAAATCAGTATCAAAATTTAGAGACGCAGATAGGCGTTAAAGATCAGAAGATTGCATTTGTTGAGGAAACTGATTTAGCGCAATTAGGATTAGAATCTTCAGTTTATGACAAGATTATTGATGCGCGTAAGCAGTTTGCATCTGCAAAGAGCAGTGGCAACAGAGCCGATATGATGGCTGCAAATGATCTGTTGGATTCAGTAATCCCACAGGTACTTGCATTTGCAGAAGACAACCCAGAATTAACCTCCCACCATGTATTGGTAGCAGGTCTTGAAGAGGGTGTTCAAGCAATTGCAAAGATGGCAAATGAAGTTGAAGAATACAACCAAGCAGCTAAGAATTACAACACTGTTGCCGAGATGTTCCCTACTCTCTTAGTTGCACGCATGTTTGGATTTTCGCGAGCGGATTTATTTGATATCTATTCTAGAGAACAAGTTGAACAGATGTTTGACCGTAGAGCAAGTCTTGGAAGTTTTGTTGAGTCTAAGCAATCCGATGCAGATTTGAAGACTGCGGAATTAAAGGATGAAATTGCTGCAATCGAGGCTGAGACAGAATTGATGAAGGCAAAAGCAGAACTAGCTGCATTGAAAGAGAAAATGGCAGAAGATGAGTAATCAAATTGCTGTTACCATCAACGCGATGCTACTTAGAATGAGGAGAGCGCTTGGGCCATATTTGCTGAGTGCTGAGGACTTCGCTTTCAAAACCGAAAACTCGGTACCTTTCTGAATAATAGCATGTCGACGAGGGGCATCTTCTCCAACCGCAACTAGTGTGTGATGGACTCTGCTAGCATTTTCTGAAACAGTTCCTCTTGGTATCTCATCGTGCGGACGGCCTTTGATGCGCGCCATTGTGTATACCGGATCACCTAGTTTTAATCCACTTAATGACCATCTGTGTTTCCTAACATCGCCTTTGGTATAGAGGTCATTTCCTCCTTTACGGCCGCGCTTATTCTTTTCCCAAATTTCATTTCCAAAATTTGAATTTTTGAATGTTGGTAAGTCAACAATTAATCCACCGCTACCATCATGCAGTAGGAAAGGAGATGCACTTCCATCCCAACGAATTGACTTCCATGCACATTCTGTTTTAGTATGCCATTTTCCTTCTGAATCCTGGTATCTCTCTTTCCAGCAATGGTATACGCTGTAGCTCCAATTCCATGCAACAAGATTGTCAAAAGTCCAACTTGAATCACGATAGCCGTCTACATGTACGGTTTCTAATGGTTCAAACGATGCTGGCCTAACCTGGCCTACCAATTCATTATGACCAGCATCAACAAATTTTACAATCGATGTTACTGTATCCCATGCTTCCATCACCCTCTTATTCAGGAAATATGAAATTATGACAGAAGCAGCTCCAATTATTAATCCAGCCATCAAGAATGGCATTGTTGCTTGTCTCTCTTCCCCTACAGGGAAGGAAAGCCAAACCCCAGTGAGAAACATAACTGAGAATGAATGGAATAGAAATCGAGCCGTAATTTGTGGTGGCGTAGTGTTGTATAACGCGCGGTATCGGTGATGGCGTGGGTGTTCGCCAAAAATCATCTCTTGTGAATTTAGAGTGTCTGCCTTTTTGAGCACCTTTTTCATTTGTTCATAGGCTTCTGCTTCAGTTTCAAATCTCCCATCTTCTTCACCATCCGAATAGGTGACCCATTCTTTTCCATCTTCTTTGACATCTAATTTAGGGCCATCTTGCTCATAGCGTGCAAGAGGGTCAGGTAGCCATGCACCTACTTTTTCATTCCACTCAACCCTATCTAAATGCCATTCTGAAGGATTCATTGGCGGTAATGGCGGTATAGACCATGTACCACTTTGGCTGCTGTCTGGCAACATATCTGACATCATACTTTTGAATGGATTTGGGCTAGCAAAACCAAGAATCAATAATCCAATTGAACCGTAAATTAGTGGTTCTGCTTGAAGGGAAATAATACTGTTCATTATTCCAAAGCCAAGTGCAAGTGCCCCGAACCCCCAAATAACCCAAGTTAAAACGGAATTTGGCCAAGTCCAACAGAAGTTTTTCGGAAGTAGTGGTTTTTCCTCTTCATCCTCAGTATCTGGGCTATCAACAATATTTGACAAATTTTCATCTTTGTCTTCCATTTGCCCTATCTCCTTGACCTTTGGTGAACTTCACAATCCTTCATGGTGTCGCAAGTTTCCACGCTGAATTAATTTGTTCTATCTCTCCAGCCCTTTGGTGAGCGAGTAGATGAGATAGAGTTTGGTCAACCTTGAGGATTGGATGGGCATCAGGTGTGTCATCATAAGCGTAGTCAGCAATTTGAGTGATTTCACTAATTCCATTTTTCACCGCATCTAATACCCTAGCATGTCTAGCCCTTCTATGTGTGAGATAACGGTTCAGTAGTTTTTCTGGTACTGGGGAAAGTGGCCCATGAGCTGGTAAAAGAATAGGTGGATTTAGATCAAGTAATCTCTCTAGACTAGATAGGTATTTGTCCATATCACCATCACCCGGTGGAACTAGGATTGTACCCACCATTACAGCCATATCTCCTGAAATGATACCCACTTCATTTGATAGACAAATATGTCCGGGGCAGTGACCAGGGGTTTCCAACACATTCCATGTTCTTCCACTCAAAGTGAATGTGTCACCATCTTTCAGTATCTTGTCAGTATCGCAAGTAGGAATCACGCTGTGAGTTTCTGCAGTTGCCCAAATTGGTGCTTGGTAGATTTCTGAAATCCGAGTTAAATCACCAATATGGTCTGGGTGGCGATGGGTGAAAATCGTTGCAATGACTTTGCTACCAAGTGATTCCGCTGCTCTAATTCTTCTCTCAAGATATGCAAGTCCACCATCGGATTTTGCGGCTGGATCAACGACTACTAGGTCGCCACCCATATCTCCGATGATGTAGCAATTAGTATGGGTGGCTGGTGGAAGCGTATGTGTTGGAAGTGGAACACACTCAACGCTAGGTGCAAACTCTATTCGATGTTCACCGCTAGGTGGATTTTCAGACATTGTTGATGTAGCCGATTGAATATCACCTTCAGATTTCTCTAGAGATTCAATTATATCGCGAAGAAGAGTAATTTGAGGCGGCGGAATTCTCATTTCACTAGTATTCCAAGATTCAAGTGCTTGTTTTGGGGTTAGCCAACGAAATTCATCAAATTCGCTTCGTCCACTAGGTAGTTTTGGTTCTGGTGGATTTGAGTCATGTAGGTGGAAGAAGCGGTTAGTAAACCGCATCGGGGCAAGAGGTGGCGTAGTTCTGATTGAGATTATTTTGAATCCATTGGAATTAGCACCAAGGCCACCTTGTTTTACTAAATGGTGCCAATTTTCGCCATTTTCTATTACTTCATCTCGGACATTGTCATCAACAAATACAATTCCTTCTTCACTATTTGTCCACCCAACCTCTTCTACCATTTCCCGCATCAAAGCGGCAAGGGCAGCACCATCCTCATCTGCTGATAATTGAGATAATTCTTCAGCAGCAACGCGGTCAAATCGAGTCACACCGCCTCCGGGAAATGCCCAAAAATCAGGGAATGATGGCATCTGAGAAACTCTGTGACAAAATAGGATTTCAGCACCATTATCGCCATCACGTGTAATCACAAGAGATGCAGCAGGTCGTATGCTAGGGTCTGCCATCTCAGGCATCACGAATCCTTCGGGCACCTCGCTCATCAGACAGCCCACGTTACCCCTCGCTTGAAATCTCTTGCACCCATCGGGGCTTACATGAGTAGGGCCGACCCAATCGCTCCACTTCTCGAAGAGGTGGAAAAAGAGCGAAGGAAAAAGGCAATCAAATCACGAATTGCAAGAATTTCTCTTGCATGGTTCATGATACTCCTGATGATTGGTTGGGTTTCAAAATACGCCTATCGATTAATCTAATCAATATGGTTAAATTATAGGATTTACAAAGCCGATTATAGTCACTTATCTCAGTTTACAATGGTGATTATTGTAGGGCAACATACTTGCGTAATTACGTGGTCGTTGTGTCTATGCGAGTGAAGGCTTTGCTCATGTGCATCTTGATGTCTTCGTTTTCATTATCAGGTTGTTTTGGTAACGATGAGCCTGCCGCAGTTGTTGAAGAACCCTATAGTCCCGAAGGAATCTTCGTGACGGGTCCTGACGGCCTGCCTGTTGATGTTGAACCACTACCATTGAATTTCACCTTCAGTAGTGTTGGAGAAGATGCACCCGAACCAAGTATTGGGGTTACATCTAGTGGTTGTGTATTCTTCATTGCCCTTGAGAAAGTTATGCGCTCTTGTGATTATGGTGAATCATGGGAGGACGTCGCAGGTCCGATGTGCGCATTCCAGACCAATGACCCGTGGGGTTGGGTCGACCCTATTACCGATCGAATATTCGCAGTTCAAATGCAGGGCCTAGAGACTTCTTGGATATGCTGGAGCGATGATGATGGCGAATCTTGGTTAGGTAACCCACATGACTCTGGTACGACTCCAATCAATGATCACATCAAACTGGCAACCGGTCCTTGGACGAGTAGTGGATACGGCATCCTTGGTCAAGTCTCTCAATCATTTTATGAGACGGCTGTGTACTATTGTTACAACAAACTCGCTGGCATCTTTTGTTTCACCAGTTTTGATGGAGGAGCTACATTTGACACAGGCGGACTAATCTTCGGTTTGGCCACCACCAATGGTGGCCTTCATGGAGCCATAACTTCTGCACCGGATGGCACTGTTTACGTCACTCCTCGGGTCGCAACTCCTACAGTAATCGTTTCTGATGACAACGGGCTATCATGGGTTGATCGAACCATGGGAGAGGATACTGGCACACCTTATCCCCGCAAGAATTCGGAGGTTGCTACCGACACTGAATCCAATGCATACCATATCTGGACAGGAGCAGATGAAGGTGTTTACATGTCGAGAAGCACAGATTCAGGAGATTCTTGGGAACAAACCAGCATTCGAATCAGTCCTGTTGAAGTCATCTCGTCAGTATTCCCTCAAGTTGATGCAGGCGACCCAGGAAGGATTGCGATTACTTATCTTGGCAGTGAAAACGCGAGTGAATTGAATCAATCCGACATTGATGGAAATCCATGGGATGGCAATGCTCACTACGCCAACGCAAATGTCAGTTACTATCTGTATGTCACCTATAGTCTGAATGCGCTTGATGAAAACCCTGTTTTCCACACTGTTCGCGCCTCAGCGGATCCTGTGCAAGTCGGTAGCATCTGTCTAAACAGTGGCGATTGCCGTGATATTGGAGGCTCAAATCGGAACTTGCTTGATTTCAACGACTTGCATATCGATCAAGAGGGTCGCGTTTACATCGCATTCGCAGATGGTTGCACTGGTGATTGCGCCACTGGAAACAACTCCCAGCCAGAAGATTCCCGCAGCAGACTAGGCGTCATGTGCCATCTTGGAAGTGGACCAAGTCTCTACGAATCATTTGGGGATCTTGCAGAACCAAACTAGTTCATCGCGCTAGATTATCAATCATAGCATCAATTGTTTCAGGGTTTGCTTCTTTATCTCTTCCAGACAAGCAAGCGCGGCCAATGACATCTGCTCCAAGGTAGGAAAATTGTTGTCGCATAGCCATGATGACATGTGCACCTCCGCCCCCACTATGGGTGGCTAATCCAACTGGTTTTCCGGTACACAAAGTTTGGAAGTTTT
>JACNFL010000089.1 GCA_014384685.1 Methanobacteriota archaeon | reverse complement strand
AGATACTCCGGGCCAAGTTGAATTATTTGCCTTCCGTGAGGCATCTAGTCATTTTGTTGAGGTTTTAGGGCAAGGTAGAGCTGCCTTGATATTCCTTTTCGACCCAATGCTTTCACAATCAGCTTCTGGTTTTGTTTCACAGATGCTTCTTTCAAACATTGTACACTTCAGACTTGGTTTACCAACAGCAAATTTCCTTTCAAAGTCAGATCTTCTTGAGCCTGATGATTTAGAAAGAATCCTAGAGTGGGGGGAAAGACTCGATACACTTGAAGCAGCACTATACGATGAAGCCGGAGGTCAACGCACTGAATTCGCAATTGGTCAGTTGCGAATGATGCAACATAGCCAGGTGCAACCGGGTTTAATTCCACTTTCCAGTGAAGAAGAAGATGGTTTGGCTGACATACTTTCATTCGCTCAAAATCTATTTGGCGGCATGGCTGATACTAAAGACGGATTTGCAGAGGATATTGGGTTTGAAAGAGATGGGTGGAATGACTAATTTACTTGCTATTGATGATGTGGCAGAGGATTTTTCCTCAATTTTAGAATGGGCTATAACTTTCAAGGGTGATGATGAAGTTGCCCCTTCGTTCACTCCATTAGATGGAATTGCTATTGGGTCAATATATGAAAAACCAAGTACAAGAACTAGAGTCTCTTTCGAGGTTGGAATTAACAAGTTGGGCGGTTACCCTTTGACATTGTTAAAGGCCGATATTCAACTAGGGAAATCCGAGACAGTGGGTGATACGGCAATGGTTCTATCACGTTATCTTGGTGCGATTACTTATCGCTGTTATGATCACTCTGATGTTGTTGAATTAGCTGATAAATCATCAGTCCCTGTAATTAATGCCCTTTCATACAAAAATCACCCATGCCAAGCCGCTGCTGATTTAATGACAATAATGGAACATAAAGATGACTTGTCTAAAGTAAAGATTGCTTGGGTTGGCGATGGTAATAATGTATTACACGACTTAATGCTAGCCGGTGTTATGATGGGTTGTGATGTGTGTTGGGCTGTTCCAAAAGGATTTGAGCCAGATTCGGATATTGTTGAGCGTGCTAAGAAATTAGCAGAGAAAAGCGGAGCGACAATATCTGAAACCAACGACCCTATTGAAGCCGTTACTGACGCTGATGTAATTTACACCGACGTGTTCATTTCAATGGGTGAAGAAGACTTAGTTGACAAGATTAAAGCGTTTGAGGGATTTCAAATCAATGATAAATTGGTTAGCCATGCCAAAGATGACTATATTTTCATGCATTGCTTGCCCGCTCACCGAGGTGATGAGGTAACTGATTCAGTAATTGATAGCGACAATTCAGTGGTATTTGATCAGGCTGAGAATCGTATGTGGGTACAAATGTCACTACTAACTTACTTGATTGATAATGAAGCATGGACAACCTATGCTGAATTGATGGAATATTAACTAAGACTTTCTAATAAGAACAAATTTTGCATTCAAAATAGAATTGGAATAAGCCCAGTTGCAGTGAATCCTAGAAGGCCAAAAAGAAGCGCTCGTTTCAGAAATTTAGATGCTTTGGTATCTTCACCTTTTACAATAGGAGCCTTGACCATAGTCAGGAAAATCAAAGCTGGCGTTAAGAATACAATGTAACCGAGTGGCAAAAGATCTAGTGCAAAAGGCATGCCCATACTGATGAATGCTAGTAGTGCACAAATCCAAGCAACCATTCTAGCCTTTTCAGCACCTATTTTCATTGGTAGAGTATGGCGCTCGGAGTCACCATCCATATCCTCTACATCTTTGATAATTTCTCGAGAAGTACCTATCATCATTGCACAAATTGCTACTGACCATGGGAGGATTTCTGTTCCGTGCCCAACTGCGGCAGCACCGAAAACAATTACTACAGCGATGAGACCAGAAACTGAAAGATTTCCGTATAATCCGGTCTTTTTCAAGCAAGGGTTGAATGGGATTCCATCAAATTCATATGCTGACATTAAGATTAATGCGATTCCCCATATTGCTGCTGAATCTAGCCATTCTAAATGCCCAATCGTTTTTTCAGCATGGAATATAATTCCTCCCAACATGATTGTTGATAGAACAAAGCAAATCCAAGAAAATATCTTGGCAGATTGTTCTGAAATAGCACCAGATGCCAGTGGTCTTGTTGGGTGATTTATTCGATCAGCGTTGATGTCTTGTAAATCATTTAACGCGTTCCATCCTGCCATGAAGAAAGCCACGCTTAAGGTATGAAGTAAAAGAGGAATTGCGATGTTATCTTGGCTCACAGCACCAACAATTAGTGCGCCTAGGGGTACTGTGAAAATACCCATAATCACATTGACTCCTCTTGCGAGGGTCCACCAGTCGCGGCCTGTCATTGAACAAGTTGAAGTCGCGCATGGCACTTCATGCCTGCGCCGTTATATTCTCGTTAGAGGTTGAAGATAGATCCCATACACATACTGTATACCGCCCGCCACGAAAGAAATCTCGAACGTGACCTACTTTCTGAAATCTAAGGTCTTTAGCAAGTATATTTCCAACTTGATTCATTGTTGCTCCCCAGGAGAATCTATCATTGAGGTGGTCAAAGATATCAACGGTATTGGAACTGCCATGTTCAGCTAAGTATTCTGCTACTGCTTGTCTCAATCTTTTTGTTCTACTCAAGCAATCACCTCGATGTTTGATGTTGCTTTAGCTCTGAGGCGAAGAGTTCTCCACCCTGGTCTGTTATTTTTGTTGAATTCATCAGAATCTGTACCTGTTGTAATTAATCTTCCACTTGAAGTTGCTAGGCGAACTAATCTATGGCTAACATTTTGGCTTGCATGTGTTGTATCACTACTCATTCTAAGGCTTCTAAAAGGAGTTTCATGAACTACCTCTGCCAGTATCGTTTCTCTGTTCTTTATGCTTGTTTGCATAGACAGAACCAGAGAGGGGCGGTATATGAATCAACGATGAAGGGAGTAGGCTGAAAGTGAAACTGAAACGTGGGTATGCAAGCCATCTAAAGGTGAAAGTGAAAGTGAATCTGGTTATTCTAGCCACCCTGTTTGTTGATATACCGATGGTTAGTCGGGCGGCTTGCTTGGCTTGTGTGGTGTAGTTCGGCCCATCATGACGGGTTCTCGATCCGTCGACCCGGGTTCAAATCCCGGCACGAGCATCTATGGAAGTGTTGAATAATAGCGATGCTCTTATCTTTCCAAAATACAGCATATAGAACAGTTTTTCAAAACGTCAGTTTCACTCCTTGAACATGATAATTGGTAGTCCCGGCAGGAGTCGAACCTGCGTCCCCTGGACCAAAACCAGAGATGATGGACCACTACACTACGGAACTAGTGGTGTCGGCCAAAAGCCACTTGGTTTTGACTTTGACGCTTTGAGATTGTAATTACAACTGTTAATCATCCGTGCGAGCCCTTCAAGGGCTCGGTATGAATCCGATGCATATGGTTAGGGAACCTTTGGCCATGAGGGCTATCCTCATTCTCTTTCTCATGATTTTAATGCCATGGTCAGGAACCCATGATTTTCAACCTCTTGAAACCATTTCAGCTCAATCTGATGATAATGTATCCACTAATAATTCGGATATTATTTCTCTAAATACAAACGATGCCCAAATTTGGCCACCGGCACCTCAATGGTGGGTTCGTGGTGAAGAACAGGTTGAAGTCTATGTGATTACACGTGATTTGTTTTCTCTAGATAATTGGCAAAAATCCCATGGATATGGAATAAAACAATCTCAACCAATTAATGGTCAATCATTCTCTGAAACCACTCCATCATCAGGTATTATCGAGCATCGCAAACTCATTTTGCCTGCTAATGTCGTTCCTAAGTTACTCGGAATCGTGGGAGTTATGTCCATTTTTGAGAATCCAGGCTCCCCTGAACCTTTCTCAACTGACTCAATTGAACCCCTCTCAGTGAGGACTGGTGAGTTGCATGGTGCAACGGATTCATGGTCTATGGGTGTAAATGGTTCTGGGGTAAAAGTGGCAGTTGTGGATTCAGGAATTGATTTCGCTCATCCTGATTTGAATGGAACTCAGGCTAGGGTTAATGACTCTAGCAACCCCTATGATGGCTGGCCAATAATGTGGGATCCACGTAGTGTTGATATTTGGCTGAAAGATGGTGATTCATATCCGTTGAATAGGGGTTCATACTATTCAGACACTTCAAATTTAGATAATGATTCTAACAATAATTCAGTCCTTGATTCAACTGGATTCATTGTTTCTGGTTTACTTCCTTCACTTTCAGGCACTTATCATTATGGTCTTCATCCTGATTCTCAATTGATTGTAAGGGCTGGTGGTGAAGTCAATATTTTGGTTGTTGATGATTTTACTGCTGGAATTTATGAAACAGTATATGTTGATTTTGACAGAGATGGAAATTTCAGCGAAGAAAAACCAATGCGCCGAGGCAGTGAAACCTCTGGTTTAGACACAGACGATGATGGGTTGTGGGACCAATCTGGTGGCCTTTTGTATTGGGTTAGTGATGGGGTAAATGGCGTTCCGTACAGCGCTTCTTATGCTGCAAGAGCTGGATTTCAGAATCGTATATCTGGTTCTGGAAACTTGACATTATTCATGATTGACGACATAAATGACCCCGGTGGAAATCATGGTACACTTTGTGCATCAGCAGTTGCTGCACAAGGGGAAATTGCAAATGGCAAGGTATTGGGGATGGCTCCTAATTCCGAATTAATTTCTGTTGCTGATTTTTATGCTGGCGGTTCTTTCCTTGATGCTTGGAGATTTCTAGCCGAAGGGTATGATGGTGTAACAGATAGTGGGGACGAAGCTCAGGTAGGTTCGTTTTCATTTGGCTGGTCGAATGTTCACAATGATGGTACTGACCAAATGTCACTGTATCTAGATTGGCTGACAAGAGTACACTCCAAGAACACAACTTTCCTCGTTGCAATGGGTAATGGCGGCCATGGATATGGAACTGCGGCCTCTCCTGGTGGTTCACATGGAATCATCTCAGTCGGTGCATTTTCTTCCCAAGCAGGTCAATCTCATGGCGGGACTTGGGGAGATGCGGCTCCTTGGTCTAATCGTGGACCAAATTCAGCAAGCCGACTAGACCCTGATATCGTAACAGTTGGCTGGTCGGCTACTGGAAACAGGGGTCTGAATGATGTAACCAATGCAAATTCTGCGTACAAAACTTGGGGGGGCACTTCACTTGCAACCCCCATAGCGGCAGGATTAGTTGCATTAATTTACGATGCATGGATGCAGGAATATGGTGTGTATCCAGATTCTCAAACAGTCCGTGACCTGTTGATGTCAACAGCTGATGACCGTGGTTACGATCCATTAGTACAAGGTGGTGGGTTTGCAAATATCAGCAGAGCAGTATCAGTGATTCAAGGTGCAAATGGTTCAGCATGGGTTACTCCTGCCTCATGGATGGCTGGTTCAAATCATGGTGTTCATCGCGAAGCCAATACGAATATCCTATTCCCTGGGCAATCTTCATGGGCGAACTTTACGGTTAATGGAACAGGTGGAACTCCTGTCAACATATCTTGGGACGGTGCTTCTCTTGAGCCAACAGCCCATCATACGCAAGTGTGGAACTCTTCAACCACTTTAGGGTGGGATGGTTATCAGGCAGATAGGCCGGATATTTTGATTCCTGTTCACATAAAAGGAGATGCTAATCTCTCACTCTCTAACGACACTTCAATAATTCGTGCACGAGTTACTCTTCCAGGTGCTGGGTTTGATGGCAATGATGACATGTACGAAGAAAATCGTGTATACATTGAGTTGATGCGTTGGCATGATGATGATGGTGATGGGAAATGGTGGAATGATTCAAACAACAATTCTTTAGTTGATTCTGGAGAGATGGAGGCTAACAGTGAATACTCAATGGTCACCTATCATTCATACGCAAGTGGACAAGCCGAGGTGCGTCTTGGTTTTCCAACTCAGCGCGACGGGGATGGTATCCTTCTAGGAGTCTATAGAAGAAATATGAGAACAAATGTCATGGATCCGTTGGAGATAGAAATTGATTGGACTGCTTTTACCCCATCTGAGAATGCATCATGGCTTTCACCCTGTGCTGGGAATTCCACAATCCCTGCAAATGGCACCCTTTTCGTCAATTGTCGTGTTGAAGTCCCACCCGATGCCAT
>JACNFL010000091.1 GCA_014384685.1 Methanobacteriota archaeon | reverse complement strand
CCTAGGCCAGGGTAAATGCCAATGCTTGTTTCTGGGAAGCGGAACTGTGTCCTGCGCGTTCCTATTCGGTAGTCACACGAGAGAGCCAATTCCAAACCTCCTCCAAGAGCTAGACCAGTGGTCATTGCGATGGTGGTCTTTGGTGAGTTTTCCAATTTGTTCAAAACTTGATGGCCAAATGCGGTGAAATCGTAGATATCTTGGATTTTGTCGGCGCGAATTTTGTCGACGAAAAATTTCACATCAGCGCCGGCAACAAATGCCTTACCTGCCCCCTCTAAAACAATAGTTGAGATAGAATTGTCAGCATTGAGAATGTCCAAAGCATCTCCTAATTGTGACACTACAGTTTCGTTGAGAGCATTCATGGCTTCTGGGCGATTAATTTGTACTGTTGCGATGGAACCTTCGGCAGTTACATCGATGTATGAGAATTCGAATGGCTTGCCTGATTCTGCTTGGGCTGTCATGAAGTCAGGCAGACTGAATCCAGCGAGTTCAGCATATTGAGATGCCATAGAGTAAGCGGATTCAATCCCAAGTTTATTGGCTAATTCAAACGGCCCTCTAGCCCAGCGCAATCCGACTTTTGCGCCGCGGTCAACATCTTCCATAGAACAGATATCTTCAGCAACAATTTGTGCTGCAACAGCGAATACTTGGCCTAGTAAGCGTTGAGAGATTATTTTTTCAGCGTCTTCTGAGCAGTGTCCTTCCTCAGCGATGTCACCGATTACCCACATGTCTCCTGCTTCAACCATGTCACGAAGGTTCTGTGCACCTGTGTATCTAGGGGTATTGAGTTGCTCTGCAAGATAGTCAGTTGCATGAAGTGCGATAGGTGGGCCGGTCAAATTCATCAGTGCAAATGGACCCATTCCAATTCGGAACGCCTTGCAAGCGGCGGCGTCAATCTGTGCCGTAGTTGCTAATCCTTCCTCAAGCAGTAGGCACGCTTCATTGAGCCAAGGCACGAAGAAGCGATTGACGACAAAGCCAGGCCGATCTTTGCAGACGATGACAACTTTTCCGAGCGTCTTGCAGTATTGCACAACTCGCTCGGTGCTTTCGCGGCTGGTTGACTCAGCAGGAATTACTTCCACCAGCCGATTTTTTGCCGGATGATAAAAGAAATGCAGACCGACAAATTTGTCTGGTCTACCAGTTGCAGCAGCCAATTCATTAACTGATAGAGACGAGGTATTGGACGCTAGAATCGTTTTTTCATCGCACACCTCATCAAGGGTCGTGAAAACCGCTGTTTTGATGTCAAAGTCTTCGAAAACGGCCTCTATCACCAAGTCGGTGTCCGGAGCAACATTCTCGGTTCCAACTACTCCGGTAATTCGGCCTTGAATTTCTTCAACTTGAGCCGGCCGAAAGATACGTCGCTCAACAGCCTCGGCCAAAAAGTCAGCAATAATTCCTTGACCGCGCTCAACCCATTGAGCCTCACGGTCCACCATTTGCACATCAAATTCTTCCTGTGCAGTTTTCTGGGCAATGCCGCTCCCCATGTTTCCTGCGCCGATGATGGCGACACTCTGAACCGGTTCCATGACTTGCGCGGGTGCGGTACTAAACATGAACTAAACGGCTTACTCATCTTCGGAAAATCCGAGGATATCCGTCAATCTTGAGGCTTGGTTTTGGGGTGTTAAACCCATTTGCTCAATGTTTTCTTGGCCATGTTTTGCCCAATTTTCCCGGTTACTAGGCTCGCTCGCTTCTTGCAATGCTTGGTGCCATGCCGACCAGTCACCGCGTGGTAATAGTCTGCCACTAACGCCATCTTCAACGGTGTATTGGAATCCACCTTCTGCAACCATCAATGCTGGCGTGCCTGCTGCTTGGGCTTCAATAGGAGTGAGCCCAAATGGCTCATCATAGGCTAAACTGACTACTGCTAGTGCTTCTTGCACAAGTGAAACTAGATCATCTTGGCTAAGACGGGGTTGAATATCGAGTTTGACTTCTAATTGCTCAGCCCGCTCGCGTAAGCGGGCTAAATCATAACCATCTCCACCTCCAACTAATGCTAGAGAAATTCCTGTTCCAGCGAGCATTTCAACAGTTTCCCACGTTCCTTTGACGTGCGAGGCGGCACCAATTGTCACTACATATTCACCAATTGAGGTTGAATCATTTGAACTATGATTTTTCCAAACGGAAAGGTCAACAGTTGGCAGTAGTAATTGTGATTTGACACCATATATTTCCAAAATCCGTTCCTGAATCCAACTGGAATTACCAGAAATTGAAACATTCCGCATTTTTTCTAAGCGAGATACAAATTTTTGGTCACGGCGCCTTTGTTTGCCCAACAATAGAGAAGTGAGGAATAAACTTCGTTTTGGAGTTCCTTCAATAGTTCTGTGTAACACATCTTCGTAAAGCCCACGATGAGGTTCAAGGCAATAGTAGTGCATGGGGATATGACTTGGCGCTAGGCCGGTGAACTCAAGAGACCCAACTCCACTTGTTACATGAATAGCATCAGAGTTTGTCAATACTTCACGTAGACCAGTAACCTGTTCAGTCAAATCAAGCATTGAGATCCAATACCGCACTGCTTGACGGCTTGATAGCGCTCTTGCTTCTGCCCAAACGCCGCGCGGAACTGTAAATTGTTTCACTGGTGTTAGGTAATTGATTCCTAAATCATCAAGTGTTTCACGTGCTTTTTTTGGTAGATTTAGGGTTGCCACTGTGATTTCAAAGTGGCGCGACCATGCTGGTAAATTGTTCAGCAGATCGCGCTCTGCCCCGCCGAATTGCTCGAAAGTTCCCTTCACCACCAAAAGGCGGGGCAAGGGTCCCGATGAGTCGCCCATGTGCTCTCGTGCGCTTGCCTGTTTAATATCGGCATGGGCTCGCGGGAGCGATGGCGAGGCGAGTTTTGCTTGTTCGCGGTGGCGAGTTGCCTCGCCAAAGTGGCCTTGGCCGCGCCCATCATGAGTTAGTTGACCGGCTAGAAGCCGGTCAGATTCCTGGTTACGAGTTAGCCGGTGTAATTGAGCATCCAATGGGTGGAAATCCATTACAGCGCTGGTGGCGCCGCAGGCGAGGCCACCCAAAGGCGGTTCATCGAGCGGCCAAGGACGCAATAGATGGAGGGACAGCAGATTTTGTTCACATAACAGACCAAGAGCAGGCGCATCTCGTTCCAGCAGGTCTTGAAATCGCTTGCAGTGTCACGGTTCATGACCTGTTTCATCTTGTTCCTCGAACTGTAATTGGAATAGAAGTTGGTGACCATGCTCCGAACGGTACGCGTAGCAAAGACCTCAACCACTTGAAAGACGGTCTGCAAAGGGCTGACATGATAATTTCAATTTCAGAGGCTACTGCAGAAGAGTGTAGAGAGTTATGGCCAGAAAAACCAGTGAGTGTTGTGCACCACGCAATTGACCCAGAACCGTATCAAATTGAAGGCGAAATTGGTTTGAGAAACTTCGTTTTACTGACAGTTGGAAGCAATGAGCCGAGAAAGCGTCTAGATTTTATTGATGAGGTAGTTGATGTATTACCACAAGATGTTCGAAATGACCTCAATCTTGTGAGAGTCGGTTCTCATCTCAAGCTCTCTGATGAAGAGTTAATCGCAGCATACCAACGCGCTGACGCACTTCTTTTCCCATCTGCAGGGGAAGGGTTTGGATTGCCAGTTCTAGAAGCGATGGCTGCAGGTTGTTCGGTATTAGCAAGTGATTTACCAGCACACAACGAAGTTGTTGATCCATCAATGCTACTTCCACCTACAGATAAGGCGGAATGGGTGAAAGCGATAACAGAATTGCATTCAGCATGGGTTAAGCGTGGTGGCGAGCCTACAGGGGCAGACCAAACTGCATTGGATAGAGCCGGCCAATTCAATATTCAGAAGTGGGGCGAAAAAATGGCTGCTGCATGGGATTCAATGATTGGTGAATGAATTGGATTGGCAAAAAATAGTCAAATCTCAAATCCTTTGGGTGATAATTGGATTTACAATTGGCCTTTCGGTTATTTGGTGGCCGATGTTGAATGGTAGCACCTTATTTGGTGCCTTATTTTTCTACATTGTTGATAGTATTCAGTATGCAATGGCGGCTCGTGGATTCGTAGGATGGGTTGCTTTTCTAGCAATCATTTTAGTTGGAATGGCAGCAATTACTGGACGTAATTTGCGTTCAGAACCTGCTGAGGCGGCATACAGATTATTCACATCATTTGTTATTGGCTGGGGCCTTTCAAGAGCCTTAATTTACTTCTTGTTGGATCTGGCATTTTTCCGTGGTTCAATCGCCATTCTTCCCTTCATGTTTGGTGCAGTTTTGCTAGCAGGGGTGGCGGGTAATTTAACAATAAATTCCTCTAAATTAAAAGGTGAAATTACACCATCGGTTGTCATTCGAAAAATCCCAATTCTTTCGGTTTTATTGGTTTCATTAATTTTGACTTTACCAAATCTTATTGCAGTTGCAGGACTTCTTCCAAGTCCACCAGAACGACCCACTGAGGGCTATGGTAGTGCAGATTTTCCTTATGAGGTAGAGGAGTTTTCCCTCACTCCAGATTTTCCTGATAATATGACCTCATGGTGGAATGATTGGGCGCATGAGCAAGAGTGGAATGTGCATGTTTTCGTGCCAGTTGGTTTGACATCAGAGTCAGTAGGTGTGGCAGTCGTACTACACGGGTATCAGGGGGAAAAAGTGGAATATTATCGTGATACGATGTTGTCTCTTGCGGGTCAAGGACTAGTGACGATTTTCCCACAATATGTTTCCGATATGGATCCCAGTTCGGAGAACCAAAACTACACTTTGGGCGGTTCAGACCATCCTGAGCATTTACCTAGATACACAATGGCGCTCTATGGGGTTGATGCAGGTCTTGATTTCATCAATTCTGATGCTGGGATTTCCGAGGTTCTAGGTACAACCGAACTGAACACAGACCACTTGTGGATAGGCGGGCATAGCATGGGTGTTGGCACCACTTTCTATGTGCTGAGTGAATTGCTTGGTAGGGGTTTTGGGAGTCAATCATTGGTGGTTGATTTAGAGGCTCCATGGATTCATGCTACGCAGGAAGATTTGACGGGAAATATGTCGCAGTTACCCGATCATACTCTAGTTCATGTGGTCGAATATGAGGATGATATTGTTGTTAAAAAGTGCATTGGGCGCTGGCAGCACGCTCGCCTTACAGCTCGCGACCAAAGTCCACCATTGCCGTCAAATCAGGTACTTTTCTTGCAAGTTCCATCAGATCTCCGCGGTTTCCCCAAATTAATGGCTTCTCATTATTTACCATCAGAATTTGTTAGAGATTCTTTGGCTGACCATTCATATTATCCGCGAATTGAAGCACAATCGGATTTCGTTGCTTCCTCAGCATTTGGCGATGTGGTATCAGCTGATGCGGCTAAATCATGGTTCATGAATGAGGGTGAAATGACAGACCTTGGAAGTTGGTCAGATGGAGTCGCCGTGAAACCAATGAAGATTGTTTCTTCCCCCCTTGAATTATCGGATGGAGATTGGGATGCTTGCCCTCAGCCTTGAGCCATTTCAAGCGATTGGAAGTTTGTAATTTTGAGGTGGTGCAATCCCCAAATCATCAGGGATTTGCCGAGTTGCAATCGGAAGAGTAACTGGAATAATTTCCTTGCCGATTAGGGCAACTCTACTCTCTCTCCTATCTGCTAGAACTTCTCTGCCAACCAGAGGAGCAAGTTTGTTTGAGAACTCCATAATATCATCATGAGAAGGCATATTTTCGATTGTGTGATTATTCTGTGAATGGCCGACATAGACATATCCTTTCGCTTCGATCCAATCAGGGTCTGCAATATTATCCAGTCTTGCGTAATCATTGTGATGACCAAGACTTTCACCTCTGATGAGTGTATGGCGACAGACGGTTCTAGTATCCAAAGAGGGTAGCAGTGCAAGGGTTTCCTCAAGTTTTTCCCAAGCATTATCGTTGAACTTTGGTTTACAGAGTTTATTGAAGAGTTTTTTGTTAGGGGCATCAACACTGATGTAAAGTTGGGTTGGAAGTGTGTCAAGATTCTCAATCACCTTTGGTAGTGAACCATTTGTCACGAGGAAAGTAGAGACACCGTGGTCGTGACAGATTTCAAGGAATTCAGCCAGTCGAGAATACAGTGTTGGCTCACCGTTGAGGGAGATTGCAACGTGTTTCGGATTTTGTGAGGCTTCCCACTTTTCGTAAGGAACGTCCTTG
>JACNFL010000101.1 GCA_014384685.1 Methanobacteriota archaeon | reverse complement strand
ATACTCCCCAAAGGTGTCTGAGACATCCGAAGGTCGCGGGTTCAAGCCCCGCTCCCGGCATCAAATAACTAAACAAGTTTGGAATTATTATCTTTAATCTAAAAAACACATCTGGTTATTTCTCCTTGCTTTCAAAGATGAACTTTTCTTTAATGATTGAAGGGTTGAATTGATGGGCTAAGTCGTGCCCCGCAGGTTAATGGTAGAGCAGAGCGAGGTCCCGGAAGTCGGTACTCGGGTAAGATTAGTTGCTACTACGTGGAACGGGCCAACCGAAGTTGAAGGGGTTTTGTTAGCAGCCACAGCAGTAGGACATATCACTGTAAAATTGGTTAACGGATACAATGCAACTCATTCTTTGAAGATGGTTGAGTCCATCACTGATTTAGGTGTCAGCAAATCTGTTGATATGGATTCTCCAGAGGTTTCTATGAACGCAGATCTACCATTAATTCACATACTTCACACAGGAGGTACGATTGCCTCCAAAGTTGATTATGCAACAGGTGCTGTAACTGCTCGGTTTGAGCCCGAAGAAATACTTGCTGCTATACCTGAATTGGGGAATATAGCTCAAATTAAAACCAAAAAACTAGGAAATATGTGGTCAGATGATGTCCGGCCACAGCACTGGAATCGGATGGCTGATGCTGTTGCAACTTCATTCAGTGAAGGTGCTGTTGGAGTTGTAATTACTCACGGTACTGATACAATGCATATTTCTGCTGCAGCAATTGCCTTCGCATTTTCTGGAACAGGTGGGAGACCTGCTGGCCGAATTGCCTTGACCGGCTCCCAACGATCATCCGACCGTGGGTCAACAGATGGTGCTGAAAATTTGATTGCTGCAGTTCATTGGGCTGCTTTTGGGCCTGAACCATCTGGTGTGACTGATTCAACAGTTGTTGTGATGCATGGTTCTGGTGATGATGGCAGCATCTCGGTAAATCCTGGTTGTGCTGTGCGAAAGAATCACTCTTCAAAGCGAGATGCTTTTGAGTCAATAAATCAAAACCCAATTGCATCAATCTCCATTGATAGAGGCGAGGTAAATATGACTCTCTCGGATTCATATTCTAATTTACTTAATGAAAATTCAAGAGTTGTGAACTTAGAACCCACAAATTTTGACTGTGATGTAAAAATCATGCAACTTATTGCAGGGGCACACCTTCAAGCTGACCAAATAGGTCATGCAATGAAAAATGGTTACCAAGGAATATTATTTTGGGGTACTGGTTTGGGGCACTTACCTATTGATAATCCAGGGGATGCTCCCGAGAATGATGAAGTTCAAGATGCAATATCGGAATATATCACAGGAGGTGGCGTGGCGGTAGTTACAACCCAGTGTATTTCAGGGCCAGTTCATTTGGATGTTTATTCTAAAGGAAGGGACCAGCAAGAACTAGGTGTCCTAGGTCATGGGACTAACTTTACACCAGAAGTTTCGTTAGTCA
Organism: Methanobacteriota archaeon; assembly: GCA_014384685.1. The sequence continues at coordinate 4,794 of JACNFL010000101.1, read as the reverse complement.
AACTGCACCATCTTTTATCTCTTGGATTAAAGGAAAATGAAATTGCCTCGGCATGGGCTGAGAATCTAGTTGGGGAGAACCCATCTTCTATTTGATTTCTCAATTGAAAAAATGATTTTTTAATTGATTAATTCGGCAATCCTTCTTACCGCTATCGTGATTCACCCTCAGTTATTGGATGTATACTGATGGCAGCAGTTCCTCCTCCTTCTAGCGATAATTCAGAGGAGTTATTGTTGCGGCGGAAAAGAGCATTTGCTGCTGGTGGGCAAACTAAGGTTGATGCTTTACGCGCCAGTGGAAGAAGAACTGCGTGGGAGAGAATCAACGCCTTAGTTGATGAGGATTCTTTTGTAGAAGTTGATAGTTTTGTAACTCATCGAAACGACCAATTTAATCTTCATCTCCATCCTATTGAAGGGGATGGAGTAGTATGTGGTCACGGCACTGTTGATGGCAGGAGAATTTTTTGCTTCGCCCAAGACTTTTCGGTGTTTGGTGGCTCAATGGGCGAAATGCACGCTCTGAAAATCGCAAAACTTGCTGAAATGGCTGAGCGTGCTCGAATTCCACTTGTTGGGATTTGGGATGGGGGTGGGCAGCGTGCCCACGATGGTGTACATTCACTTGCTGGGACCGGAGTGTTACTTGACCGAATAGTTGCTTGTAGTGGCCGAATCCCAATGTTCAGTCTAGTTCTTGGCCCAGTTGTTGGTGTATCTGCTTTAGCAGCAGGGCTAGCTGATTTCGTTATTCTTGGTCAAGAACATGGTCAATTATTTCTTTCTAGTCCTTTAGAAACAGAAGAGACTGCTAGCGGAGAGATCACACCGCATGAATTAGGAGGCGCTGATTTACATGCAAGTCGTTCAGGTATTGCTTGCATGATTGCGGTTGATGAAGATGATGCTACAGAAATTGTTTCAGAGATGCTTTCATTCTTACCGGATCATTGTTTAGCAGAACCGCCAATTTGTAATACTCTTGATGAAGATACACGCAGTTGTGATGTGTTACAAGATTTAATTCCAGATGATACAAATCACCCTTATGACATCCGTAAAGTCATCTTGGAGATTGTAGATGACAATCACTTTCTTGAGTTATCTGAGACTTATGCAGACAATATTATCATCGGTTTTTGTCGTTTGGATGGGGCAACAGTTGGGATTGTCGCCAATCAGCCAAAAGTTCTTGCAGGTTGCCTAGATATTGATGCTAGCATCAAAGCAGCACGATTCATTAGAACATGTGATTGCTTTAACATCCCGTTGCTTACCATCGTTGATGTCCCAGGTTTTCTACCCGGTACAGTTCAAGAGTGGGGCGGGATAATTCGCCATGGCGCAAAATTGCTCTATGCTTACGCTGAGGCCACCGTTCCAAAAATGACTGTAGTTACTAGGAAAGCCTATGGTGGTGCATATTTGGCAATGTCTTGCAAACATTTGCGTTCTGATTTCAATGTTGCATGGCCAACTGGTGAGTTGGCAGTAATGGGTGCTGATGGTGCTGTGAACATCATTCATCGTCGAGAACTAAAAGTTGCTGAGGACAAAGAAGATACACACCAAACATTGGTGTCAGAGTACAAACGTAAATTTGGAGACCCATACGTTGCTGCACGAAATGGTTGGCTTGATGATGTAATAGAACCTCAAGAAACAAGAATCAGACTCATTAGGGCATTGCGATTACTCAGGAATAAGCGGGAATGGACACCACCCAAAAAGCACGGTAATATTCCATTGTGAATAGCATTCAAACAATATCCAACCCGTGTGAAATAAATCAGTTGAGTAATTTCATGTGTTCTCATTGCGCTTCATCATTGTGAGAATAAGAGCGCCTCCACCTAGCAAGAGGAACACTCCTGCGATAATAAAAGCAAGTCCACTTAGGCCACTTGTTGAACCACCACTTGAAAGTCCTGTATCATTAGGGTCGGCCTTTTCAATCCAATAAGTTGATTCCTCACTAGTAGAGGTTCCATCATTGACACGGAGATTCAATTTATGGTCACCATACGAGAGTTCGTGAGCAAGAAGGTCTGCTTGACACTCAAATCGGTTTACACTCTCTTCAGCGCACGAAGGGGTAATTCCCTTCCAATCTCCATCATTCCACGAATATTCAATTAGCCAAGGTCCATCGTTGTCAACATCACTGATATCCAATCTGAGAGATGTCATATTTTCAATAATATCAACCGGCCGTTGCCATTCAACAATGGTTTCATCATCTACCTCTTCAACGATAATTCGCATTGGTTGCCTGATAGATTCAGTTCCATCAGTAGCAACCAGTGTCCATGCAATTGCTCTACCAAACCAATCAGGTTGCGGAGATATTCGTAATTGTTCATGCCAAAATTCTAAGGTAATATTTGACTCTCCAGATTCAAGAGTTATATTCAATTCTTCACCATCTGGGTCCCATACTATTTCTGATAGCGGCACATCTTTGATGGTATCTTCCTGCAGGGTGATTTGACTGATGTTGAAAAGGGGTGGGTCTGCGACTGGGGCTACAATAAAAGTTACATTCAACCATACGCAGTTAGCATTTGCTAATGTGTTCCCACCTTCATAATGGTGCATACAAAAAGAAATTTCTTCTTCTCCATGCCAGTGCTCCGTTGGCTCAACCATCACACTTGATGTGTAAGGGGAAACCGAATCCGCCTCCTCTAAAATTCCTGTAACTATGATATTTTCACCATAAGAATCGCTATCCATGTCGTAATAATCGAGTTGTGTGTCCCAATGAATTGCCACAGCATCTAATTCTTCATCCGTTACATATTGAGCCAAGTCGAAAATTGTTGAATTCTGGTCTTCAGTCATTGTGAACGTTGGATGCTCTAATACAACAAATGGGTCATCAATTGATTGATGCATTAATTCAAAACAAAATGGCACCCTTGCTGGTGGGTTTCCAGGTGTGGACTCATCTCTTATTTCTCCACAGATGGTATACCAAGTATCCCCTCTACGTTCAGTCCAGTCAGCTAAATCAACTAATTTTACTGCCCTTCTATCATTCTGTAAGATATAATTTAATTCTGGTTCAGAATCACCTTCATTTAGTGGTGAGAAAGTGAACTCGTTATCTATGAATCTTAATTCATGCCCATCAACATCTGTTGCTAATTCACTAGCATTAATGATTAATTCACCCTCTTCATCAATAATGAAATATGGCATAGGATTTTCTAATTGTGGTGGCGCATTTGCTCTTTCAAAAGTAATTTTGACAGATGCTTGTTGGCCGTCATTTGAAACCTTCATTTCAGCGGTGTGAAATCCTGGTTCTAGGGAAAAAGGAGACAAATCACAAGTTGCAGTATCATTGACTGCATTCCAATTACCCGCTGTCCAACTTGATTGACCAACAACGCGGCAGTTGATTTCAAGAGAACTGGGCGGTGAATCTAAATCACGCTCAGAAACAGTTGCTGAAATATGTATCACATCAGTTGAGGTGATTGCTGAAGATGATGCATGCAATTCCCATTCTTCTTCAGTTAAATCATAAAGCCATGTTTGATCAAACACATCGTCATTCATGCCGCCAAATAAAACTAATTTATTGTTAGATTTATCGACAGTCATTCCTGAAAGCCACATTGCATCAATACCCCAACTAGGCATTTTGGTCCATGTTAACTGGGCCAAATCAAGTTTCCATAATTCATTAGAATAATCAATTCCTGAATCAAATTGATTTTTAGCAATTCCACCAAATATGTAGGCGACTTGTTCTTCTCTATCGATTGCAGTTGCCATCCCAGCACGCCCAGTGGGGAAACTTCCGGGGAGCGATAGTTTTGACCAAGTGTTAGTTTCTCCATTGAACATCCAAGTCTCATTTGAGAGATTTTTCCCACTATCATATCCCCCGAATAGAATTGTTCTATTCCACCCATCAGAGAAAAACATGGCCGGATTGGATATCCCGCGTGGGGAATTAACTGCACTAAGATTTTGCCAGACGGCATTTCCTGGATTGAAGGCCCAAGTTTCGTTGGTGTAATTACCGGAATCCGCCTCTTGACCTCCGTATGAAATGTATCGTTGGGACCTCGAATCCCATACCATCGCTTGGGAACTCATTCCTGACGGTCGAACACCTTCCGAATATGGTGTCCACGAGGTGGAGTAACCATTCCATGACCACATTGTAGGGTCGCCAGTATAACTCTGTCCAACCATTAAGCCACTAGCTATTCCATCACTAGCAAAAGTGTTGGTTCCAATTGAATTAGGTCCACTTCCAGTACTTTCCCATTCTGCTGTATCATTCAAGTCAAGAGCCCACATATCAGAGAAATTTCCTTCACTCCAACCAGCTGATAGTACCGTATTGTTTGTTTGATAATCATAGAATACTACTGGTGCATAGCGTCCTGCAGGAGCATCTAGCAAGGTTTCTTCAAGGTCAACTAGATAGAATTGGTTTGCATCAAGATTTTCTGAAAGATAAGAATTACCATCTGAAGGTTGGTCTGGATCATTTTCCCTGCTAGACGCAGCATACCAAATTTCGTCCTCACCCTTGAGGGTTAAATCTAGGAAAGGAGTGATTTTGTTAATCGCATGTTGTTGCTGCTCTGACTCTGACATCGTAGCATCGCCGTCAAACAAGTTGTCAAGGAATGACTGGTCATCTTCATACTGTACATGGTTAGCACCTACAACCTCTAACAATTGCCATCCACCATTCCACTGCTGGAGTAAAGGCTTCACATGCTCATTAATGGGGGCAACATTATCGACAGTGCCAGTCAGAAAT
>JACNFL010000094.1 GCA_014384685.1 Methanobacteriota archaeon | reverse complement strand
TGGTGCAATGTTCGGCCTAATGGATATGGTTGAATTAATTCAATTACTTGTCCTTTGGGGGGATGACGATGGTGTTCTAGATGGGACTGAGAAAACCCTCATCTCTGCAGTTGAAAGCATATTGCGATTTGTCATTCTAATGTTTGGTATTCTTGCAATTGCTAGTGCCTTCAATTTCAATTTAACCACAATTGTAGCAGGTCTTGGAGTGGGTGGATTAGCCATTGCTTTTGCCGCAAAAGACACGATTGGTAACCTGTTTGGAGCTGTCACACTTCTACTTGATCGCCCCTTCAAAATGGGTGACTGGATTAAAGTTGGAAACCTTGAAGGTGAAGTAATTGAGGTTGGAATTCGTACAACCCTCATTCGTACTAGCGCTGATACAGTAGTTACTCTACCAAACGCATCTTTAGTACACAAGAATATTGAGAATTTCGGTAAGCGAAGGTGGCGCAGATATCAACCGACACTATACCTTGACCTCGCTAGTGACTCAAAGGCTGTTGAATCATTCTGCCGTGGAATTGAAGATTTGATTCGTAAGAATGCAAAAACACAGAAAGAAGATGATTCCTATGCACTTGTATCTGCAATTTCCAAGGATTCGATTGAAATTGCAATCAATCTATACTGGAATGTCAGCGGTGGACTTGAAGAAAAACAAGAGCGAGAGAAAATCCTGATTGACATCATCGGCTTAGCTGAAGGGCTTGATCTAACTTTCTTTGAACCACGTATCCGTCGCACCGGAGAGTGAAAGATTGGCAAAAATGGTCTTGCTTCGTCACGGGCAATCAGTTTGGAATGCAGCAAACAAATTCACCGGTTGGACTGATGTTGACCTCTCAGAAATAGGAGAGGGAGAAGCGGCGAGTGCTGGCGAAGAACTCGCCGACATCGCCTTTGATATCGTCTACACTAGCGACCTAAAGCGGGCCCAGAGAACCGCTAAAATCGCTATGACTCACAACACAGCATCAGACGAAATACCAACCATTTGTGACTGGCGACTCAACGAGCGCCATTACGGTGATTTGCAAGGCCTTGACAAGGATGAAACCCGAGCCAAGTTTGGTGCAGAACAAGTTCACATTTGGAGAAGATCGTACGATATTCCCCCACCTGGTGGAGAGAGTCTTGAGACCTGTGCGGAGAGAACTATACCCTGCCTTGAAGAGTTAATTATCCCTGATTTAGAAGCAGGAAAGACGATTTTAGTCGCTGCACATGGTAACTCACTGCGTTCAATCGTAATGCACATTGAAGGCTTGTCTAGAGAGGAAGTTCTCTCATTGGAAATAGCAACTGGCGTACCCCGTTCATACGAATATGACAATGGAAATTTTACCCGCACTTGAATCAGTAAGGAGGTGGGGCGCGGCGGCGATACAGCCAGCGCAATCCGATAGCAGCACCTGCCAAAGCCGCCGTTAACAGTAACCTATCAGACAAGGATGCCATCCACTGTTCCATAAGAGGTGCAAACAATGCCCCAACCACGCAAATTAAGGAAACTGCTGAGAGAGTTTTAGAGCGATACATCTCTGCTTGTATTCTGCTCACATGACCAAGCCACCACTTGGTACGTTGTTCCACTGGTCTATCCCAGGCCTGAGATATTGCAGCCTCTTCCAGAACTTGCTCATATTCCCAAATCGCCACGCCACCCTTGTGGCCATCCAAAGCGCGAGAGGATGTCGCACTCTCTGGAGCAGTTGAAATCCAGCCTTCATACGTTGCCTTTCTCAGTGTTAATTCATCACCACTACTGACCCCAAGTTCGTCACAAAGAACTGCCAGTGAACGATATGCTGCTGCCAAATCACGGATTACTGGATAATCTCGTGATTTGGGTAAAATCGCATTGGGAATGCCATCATGGCAACATGTGATTACAGTCTCATCACCATCAATGTAAACCGCTTGCAAGCCAAAATTCCGATGAGTAATTGTCGCCAAAGTGTTGTATGAATGTGGGGCTCGCCAAAGTGTATTTGACAATACTCTATCTTCCAAACTTTTGAGGCGGTTATTCCATTTTCGCTCATCATTTGGTAGCGATTTCTTTGCCAATGAATCAATGTGAAAACGACCCAAAGCCTCACCCACTTGGCCACAAATTTTTCGCCCTTCATCAAAATCACTATCCCTTAGTGCAGCAGTCAAAAGTTCGTCAGCTCTCTGACCTTCATCCTGCCTGAAAAAAAGAAGTAGATCTCGCTTGCCAACTTGAAGCCCACCAAAGGCACTATTCAGATGCTCACTACCCATCTCTGAGAGAGTTCTACCATGACCTTTCTCATCGAGTAAAAGCAAGCGAATTATCACTTTTCGTCCACTCTTTTCAGTCAACAAAAATGTCGGCCCGCTAGCAGAAGAAATCGATTCAATTTTTCCCCCATCAACACTGGGTGGGTCACCCCAGCGCTTACCGCCGCCGCCAATTGGGATTACCCGTTTCCACCAGTCAATTGATTCAACATCACCAGATGGCAAAAACATCATCACGCTATCAAAACGAGTATGAAGGCGCCACGACTCAAAACCCTCTGGAACTTGAGAAGCGGCTGGCTCAATAGATTGGGCAATCCCTGAAGGAAACCACGCCTCACCGCGCAGTTCCTCAAGACTTACCTGACTACCCATGACCACTTCCCCGACTTTGCGCACAGAGCCTACCTCTTTGCTTCTGTTGCTCTATCCATCATAACAAGCGAAGCATTGACAGGAGATGCAAGACCCCCCCGATGTGTGACACAAGAGGAGAAACCCCTACCTCTGGCAGTTGATTTGGATGGCACGCTCATCCTCACAGACATGAGTTGGGTGACCATAAAACGCGTCCTATTCCTAAGACCATGGTTAGTTCCGTGGGTGCTTTTCAAAGAGTTAACTGGTAAGAGAACTCACTGGAAAATGAAATTGGCTAGTAAATTACGATTTGATCCTGCTGAATTGGTCTATCACCAAGAATTTCTCACTTGGTTGACTGCTGAAAGGGAAAAGCGGGATGAAATCATCTTGTGTACCGCTTCAACACGCTCAGTTGCAGAAATAATTGCAGCGCATGTTGGATTCTTTGATGATGTGATGGCTTCTGATGATGGCGCTAATCTAGCGGCTGGAAATAAAGCCGCTGCGCTTGTTGAGAGATATGGAGAGTGCGGCTTTGGATATGCAGGAAATTCCAGGTCTGACCTAGCTGTATGGCCAGATGCTGGTGAAATTATTGTTGTCAATGCGCCACAAAGTGTACGCAAACAAATTGAGAGCAAGGCTGACCTCATCTTTGATTAAAGAGTAGATTCAATAATACGTAGCGATTCCTGCAAATATGGCAGGAGGCGATATATCTGTTGTCAAAAAAGATGGCTGGATATATTTCATTTCTGATAAAGATAGAATGAATGGCTCACTTTGTAATTTTTACAAAATTGGTAAAACTGACCATGACAGGCCTATTGAAGACCGAGTTGATGAACATCAAACAGGAAATCCTAGGGAAATCATACTTGTAGAAAGCATTAGAACTTCTTTCATAGATACACTTGAAACATATTTGCATCATCGTTTTGCTACCAATTGCATATACAATGAATGGTTCAAATTTGATAAAAGAGAACTAAATGAAGCCATTAAAGAAGCAAAAAGAATTAATCGTTGGATGGAAAAGTATGCTGAAGATGTTGAAAAGGGTACAAAATATAAAGATAAAAAATCATCATCAAAAACCATTAAGCCGAATAAAAAAATCAAGTCAACCTATACTAATTATGTTAAAAATATGTCAAAATATACCAAATTGCATCTAGAACAGGAAATAGTTTTGAAGAAAATAAAAGCAATTAATGATAATCGTATGGGTATTGATGGAATAATTAGTTTAACATATAGTGATCCTTCGTTAACATTGGATACTGATAAACTTCAAAATGAAAGAGGGCCATTATATCGGCGCTTTTTAGAAACAAAAGATGTTTGGAATAAAAGGACATTCAACATAATTGGTAAACCAACTCCAGCCAAATTTGAACTTTACAAAAAATTAAAAGATGAAAAAACGGGCCTAGGGGAATGTAAACAGGTAGATCAATTAGATATGAAAAAACCAATCAAACGTAAATCAAAAAAATCAATTAAATTGCATCTTGAATACTTAGAATTGATGGAAAAAAAGGCAGAGGTGCGATTGAAGGGTCTGTTTTTCGAGTTCGTTCTTAAAGCACATTGTGGTACTGCAAAGGAAGTTATAGGATTATGTAAATGGGATCGTTCAATGGTTACTAAAACATCATTTAACACATCAAAATTTAAGAAAAAACATCCTGGGATTGTAAAAAAATATTTGAAAAAACCCAATTCAACCATTACTAGGAAGATGGTTCTTTACAGAAAATATCCATGGTGAAATCACATATATTCTGAATCACTTGATTTTGTTGAGTTGTCGATATTTCCGCTCTTTCAAGTCATTCTGATATCGATTACCAAATTCACTCCCATGCTCAGCAATCCACTCCGAAAATTTGAGCACCCCAAGCGGCTCTTCATCGGATGCCATCAAGCCGCGTTTCAACCCCTTAATCTCCGCTCTTGTGATTACTAAATCTTGCAAAATCACCCCCAGGAATTTTCCAAACATCCAACCAACCATTGACGGAATTGGAAGTATTATTCTACGCAAACCCATTGATTTCGCCATCAAGCCGATGTACTCTTTGTAGCGAAAAGTCTCAGGCCCTGTAACATCAATTGTCACATTTTCTCGCAACTCTCCCTGCTCCACCGCAACCCTAGCAACATCCTTCACGTGCACCGGTTGGATAGGATAGTTACCCATGCCGAACACCCCGAACACCGGGAATTTTCTAAGCATCCACGCAATGTTGTTGATCAGCACATTCCTCCCCCCACCAAACAATACGGTTGGTCTGAGAATTGCGAATGAGTGACTAGACTCGTTGAGGATTTTTTCCACCGCAACCTTGCCACGAAAGTAAGTCCAATCTGGTGCTTTATCTGGATGGGCTACCGAGAAATGAATGATTCTTTCAACTCCAGCCTCGGCTGCCGCAGCGAATAATTTTCTACTATTCTCCACCGCAATTCCATGGTCAAAATTTCGGCTATGATGGTTGTACCTAACCCAGTAAGTGTTGTACAGAACTTCTGCTCCTCGTAATGATTCAACCAATGCCTCATGGTTTTCAAAATCAATCGGATGGACCTCAACCTTGCCATCAAAAGGGTCATCCCTGCCTATTGCATTAGTCAGAGTTCTCACACGCACACCCTTCTCAAGAAGGCGGTGAGCAATCCATCTTCCAGAGTAACCAAAAGCGCCGGTCACGACATGAAGTGCCTCAGTCATTGAGACTGGCTCGATATCATTGGATAAAGCGATGATGCTGTTCAAACTTTAGTTCTACAATTACACTAGGCTATAATGAACCAGACTATTACACAAATCCAAATCAACAAAGACAAAAATGCCCCCAATGCCTCTTCGTTTTTTCCTTTTCTATAGGCCAATACTGCACCTACTCCGCTCCCAATCGGCCAAATGAAAACCACTGAACAAATCAGAACAATCCAAAAGAAAATACCAGTTGTGAACCCAGTATTCTCTCCACTGATAAGTATCCCACATAACACTGTAAATAATGCAGGTGGAGTAAGCAACCCAACTAAAAACCCAAGAAAGTTGATTTTTTCTTTTTTGGGCTCAAACACAATTGCTAATGGAGAGACATTTCCTCCAAAAATTGGAGCGGATTCAACATTTCCTATTGGAATTGGATTGGGTTTCTCATCCTCTAAAGAAATTGATTCGGGGATAGGCGAATCGAGTACCTGTTCATCCACTGTATCTCATCTATTGTGAATGTAATAAACACATTCCCTGCATCACTCAACGGCAAAAGAGTTGAGGAGATTTTACCATCAGGTGTTGTTGTCAAGCCATTCTTGCCCGTAGTAATTCCATTGTTCCTGAGTCCACCCTGCTGGCAAACCTTCTGCTGGAATTGGCGGCGGGCCTTTTTGCACCGGCTCTGCCACTGGTGCTAGAGGAGGTGGTGGTTGCATCACCGGAGGAGGGGCGGAAACCATAGAGAGAGGCGGTGTCTCGAAAGCAGGCATAGGCGGCGAAGCGGTAACCATCGGTGATGGAGGCGCTTGGAATGCTTCCGTGGATGAAGGCGGCGAAGTATCAAACGCTTGTTCAGGTGAAGGTGCAAGCCCTGGTGGAGGC
>JACNFL010000198.1 GCA_014384685.1 Methanobacteriota archaeon | reverse complement strand
TCTGAATTGAGTGGTTATGAGTTGGTAGATGTTCCTGTGTTAGATGATGATATAGAATGGCAGAAAACAGACGATTGAAATCATGTGGCGTCGTGTAAACCGTGTTTGTTTACTCAAAAAGTAAGACAACACAGCGTCATACTGTTAAACAATGGTTTTTGCTGGTGAAATTATGAGGGACGAGAAGAGAGCCATTGCAGTGCGTTCTTACTGCCTTGCAATTATTATGTTGGCAAGTGTTCTCCTAGCTGGCTGCACTAATCCAATTGGCCCGCCTGAGCCAACAGCCTCACTGACAGTTGATGTGGACCAAATCAATTCGGGTGAACCAATTAATTTCGACGCCCGCGAATCTTCAACTCCGGATGCAACTGTCATTACACAATTTTCATGGGATTTTGGTGATGGTTCAACCACAACAACAACTCAAGGGTTGACTAATCATGTATATTCAACGCCTGGCACTTACGAAGTATCTCTGATTGTGGAGAACGACCAAGGTGGCACAGATGAGACTCATTGGACGATTTATGTAAACGCATACCCAATAGTTGAACTTCTATCTCAGCCAACAGCTAAGGTGGGCGAGTCCATCACACTCAACGCTGAGGGTTCATCCGATCCAGAAGGGGGCGTTCTCGCTTGGGCTTGGGATTTGGATTTAAGCGATGATTCCGATGGTGATGGCGATTCTAGGAATGATGTTGACTCAACAGCATCATCAATTACAATGATTCTCAATAAATCGGGGGCATTTGAAGGAGCGGTTCAAGTTACTGACGACCGCGGTGCATCAGCGCGTGAGGCTTTCCAGGTCAATGTCAGTACACGAACTTGGCAAGTAACATGGGATCAACAGAGAGTGACAGAAGATTGGAACGGTTATCTCGAGCAAGGAGAATCATGGGCATATTCTCATGTGCCTGGAATCGAAGCACGTTTGATGGAGGTCAATGCGACCTTGACATTGACAATGGATATGCTTCCGCATCAAATGCCACAAGACAACTTTACTCTGAGATTAGTAGTGCCGGGGAGTGGTTGGGATGTTGAATCAACGACTAGTCAAGAAAACGTGACTAAATCACCAACGGCTTACATTGAGCGAGATGGTATGAATCCAGTGCCAACGGAATCAAGCACTTATCAGTCAGATTATGCAGAAGACCTCCTTACATTTATTTTGGATAATGCTGCTGCACGCTTTGGCCAAGGTAACTGGACTTGGCAAGTGACAGCCGATGAGGCAGATCCAGATTTCTGGGTGGATTGGGATGGTGCAGACCCCGATGAAGGAAATGACTGGAAGTTGGAAGTCGAATTCGTCATTTTGGTTCCACGTATTTCAGAAGTGTTTGAATGAGTAATAATCGCTGATAAACAGCCATTTTTACAATTTATAATTATGTTTGGCCAATAAATTGGTGCGAGTAGCCAATGCGAACTTTCTAACCCCGAGTAGTGTTGGCGCAGCACGGTAGAGATGGTTTCATCAATGGACATCACCAAAATCGGCGTGCGCGATAGAGTCGTCATCGATCTTAAAGTTGAGATGGATAATCCTGATGACCATCAATTCCAACCACGCGTTCACTTAGATGGAAACATGGTCAGAATCACCAATGAAGGATATTCTGAAGAATTTGCAAGCGCTGAATTAGATGACGATGTGTTGGTAGCAGCACAAAGAGATCGCTTCGTTGAGTTACGAATTAAATTCTCTGTAACTGGAATGCACGGCGTGCTCAATCACATGCACCCATACCCCAAAGATGGGAAAGGCAAGAAACTTGCAAATTCAAATTGGAAAACAGTTGTTCCTTTGCTCTGAATTTGATATCTGATGGGTATTCCCACCGGTCTTTGATAAGCAAGTAATGAACAATTAGTACTGATGCAGAACGGGTTAGGTAGTCAGAAACAGGCAAGGCGCAATCGATTGAAATCGGAAATATTGGACTACGTTAGTTCAAATCCAAATTGTACAGCGAGCGAAATAGTCGCTGCGTTAGCAAATGATAGGCGTATGAAGAATCATGGTTTAACACCAAGAAAAGTGGGATTTTTCATTCCACGATATTGCAAGGAAATTCTGTGGAATCAAGATACTTCCACCGGAAAGAGAGTTTACGTTCTTTCTTGATTTCCGGCGGGATTATATCGGCTGGGCAGGTCGGCAGGTCGCTGGACCCATAGTGTAGCCTGGATATCACTGGGGCTTGCGGAGCCTCAAACCCGTGTTCAAATCGCGGTGGGTCCGCTCTAATTCTGATAGTTGGGCGTAGCTAGATTGACAATTTCTAATTGAACGCCTAGGGTTTTCATTATGTTTGATAGTCAATAGGTGAGATAATATTCCGTTTATGTTCTCCTAGAGAATATGAGCACTGTACTACTGTTGAAGGATGAATGGGTTGAGAAATTGAATGGGTGGTATCAGGGCCTAATTGTTGGTGGCCTATTTGCTCTAGTATTTTGGTGGTTTAATGAAAGATCAGTTGGTGACGTAAATTGTACTTGGTTAGCCAGTCCTGGTACAGATTTCCTCGCGTTTCTCGGTGCAGCCCTTTGCATGTGGCGTGGAAAAGTGCATAATGATTTCTTGGTTGCTGCATTTGGCGCCAGCGTGACAGTAATTCACATCTGCCAATTTGTAGTAGCAAAGAGTCTGTTCTAAGCGGTTTGATTGATATTCAATAACACATCCCCGACTTGTGGCAGTTGTATTGAGGAGGCGGGTTGACTGGCCGATGCTTGATGTGGCAAAGGTGGTTTTTTACCCGCAATATTTTGATTTAGCACATCGTTTTTTTGAGGAATCTTGGCAGCATATATGTGCAATAGATTATCCAACATTAACCCTAGAAATGAAGGTTGGTTTTCCAGCAGTTCGCACAGAAGGAGAGCACCTTGCTCCTCTTAGATACGGAGATGAGATTGTGTGCACTCTTTGGATAGAGAAAGTAGGTGATAAGTCGTGCACATGGCGTTATAAATTCGCTAACCAAAACGGACTACAAGTGTGGGATGGAAGAGTAATTACAGTTTGTGTAGATTTAGATTCTTTTGAATCAATGTCAATTCCGAGTGAACTCGCGGATTCCTTGCGTGCTTGCGGCGAGGATTGAAGGGCATAACCTCTCTCCGGAGAATATGCAGAGTGACCTGCCTGATGATGTTCTTAGTGACGAGCCGATAATGCCAGAGGTGCAAATCAAGCCTAATAAGGCGATTCCAATTACTATTGGAGTGTGTTTGATTCTTGGTTCTTTATTGGTCGGCTTTTTTGCCCTTAGTAATTTGACGACCGGAACTGTAAGTGCAGATGAAGCTGATGCACTAGCAGATAGCCTGAATATCCAAGGTGCAAATTTGACTGGTTCTGATGTTACAGATTATTTTGATGAATTACAAAACAAAAGTTACTTTACAACTTTAGGAATAATTGAATCTCTAGCTGCTATTGTTCTACTCGTTGGTGGCGCATTGATGATAATGGGTAGGCGGCAAGGAGTTTGGGTTGGGGCCGGAGGTGCTGGATTGATGTTAGTTGATGCAGTAGTTGGAATGATAATTCTTGCAGGAGTAGAATCTCCAGATCCTTTACTCAGCCTCAGCATGAAATTTGTGTCAGCGTTTTTCATTGGTTGTGGATTATTTTGTTTGGCCCTTCCCTTCATTCCCTTACTACTTGCTTCTGGGCGGGCTGCTTTGAAATGAGTATAATCTCCGTCATTCTCTGAATTCACATTAAAATTAGATATATTTTCAAATATATATTGATATTATCTAAACTTTTAGAATTAAATCGCCAACTTCAATTCAGCCCCGTCATTTTATTTTTCATCGGCATTGGCAATAGATATAGACGGAACGATTAAAATAACCTCCCCTCTCGTTTGTTAAGCGGGTTTCCATGTCTGATGAAGAGGTAGCAGTTGAAGTACAGAATCGTATTATGATTAAAGTAGGCGATGTTGACATTGATTTGACAGGTAGTGCAAAAGATATAGATTCAATAATGCAGAAAAGGATTCGGGAAGAAAGTTGGTCAAATGCTCTCTCATCAATTCGGTCTGCTCGTGAAATTGCTATTGCTGCAGCCCGTAGAGCAGCCGAAGAATCAGGATTACCAGAGCGTGGTGCAGCCTTCCAGACTTTGTGCAATAACAACAACCTTACACGCAAGCCCGACCAAGTTTTAGCTGCTATTCAGTATCTTCGTGAAGTTGAAGGTGTACACGATTCCCCTCCTAGAGTTTTAGAGGATCTCTTCATTGACGCAGGTATGGAACCACCGGGAAACTTGAGTCTTTACCTCAACCGCCTCCGAGAGCGTCGTTTCATAGAATATCCTGGTAGTGACGAAAACCGCAAGAATCGCTATGCAGTCCTTACAACTGAAGGGCGTTCACATCTTGATAATCGTTCAAGGGAGTGACAAATATGACAGATGAAGTCCAAAAGGACTTCTCTTTCCAATCCTTCATCGGAGCGGAATTGGCTGATGCAGATTTTGAAGGTGCAAATCTACGCCGTGCAATTTTCGATGGGGCTAATCTTGAAGGCGCAAATTTCTCAGGTGCTGATTTGAGAAAGGCATCCTTTGTTGGAGCCAATTTGATGAAAGCGGCTCTAGATGGTGCAGATTTACGCAGAGCAAAATTTCTGAAAGCCAAACTTTCACTTTCTAATATGCAAGATGCGAAATTAGAGGGTGCTGACATGCGAGGAATTCGAGGTCGTTACGCGATATGGAGGCGGGCTGATTGGTGGAATGCTCGCATGGATGATTCATTGTCAAAAGCACTCAACAAAAAATGGCCGAGAACCAAAAACGAATGAGAATGAATAGATTTTCAGTAGATATGAATCATTTATTGTAAAATTTCACCTTCCTCTATGAGGAAGGGGAAAATGACTTGATGGTGAAAGAAAGTCGGAAGTATGCAGGAGGGCGTTCCATGTCAATTGAGAAATCGGAAATTTCCCCATTTTTCGTCATCTCTTTGATGTTTTTATCGGTATTATCTCCAATTGCAGGCTTCACTGCTGCTGGTGCAGGCCAAGGCATCATCACTACCTTTGCTGATGGTAACAATTCAATGTCGTTAATGCTTAACGGTGGGTCAACAAATAGCGATTCTGTTTTGGCTTTGGAGCGCAATTCAACAGTCAATAACGCAGTTTTTGAAATTAGTTACAACACAACATCCTCAAGTCCAGGTGATGTAACTTTAGATATTGGAAATGACTCACAATATGAGTGGGCATGGGACACACAAGGATACGGTAACCTTGGGGCTCAGACAGAGTTTTCGAATGGATTGTCAAGCACTAGTGGAAGCGTTAACTCTGGTGGAAATATAATTGGAGACTTTATTCTTCCATCACAAGGACAGATTCAGTATGCAGAGATGTATGCCGAATTTGCTCCCGATTATGGGGGTGGATTCGCTCCAACTGGTGTGATAGATTCTCTCACAGTTGGTGATACAGATGGTGATGGACTTCCAGAACCAGTATTCCTTCAGCGGTCTCATACTTGGGCCAATGGGACAGTTAGTCCAGCAGTTGGCACATTTGATTGGTCGTCAGCAAATGGGTTTTCGGCGATAACTTGGTCTTCCATTTGCGATGGTGCTGGAGAATTAGTCGTAGCGGATTTCAACGATGATGGTTTGGATGATGTTGCATCATTTGATATCACAAATGATACTGCTTGCATGCTTTTTACCCAAGTAAATGGAAGTTGGGGAATCAATACTAATCAATCACTAGGAATGGGTGCTAGTGGTATTGATAGTGGTGATATGGATGGAGATGGTGATTATGAACTCATTTCAATTCATAGTGACGGTAATTTGAGAGAGTTTGTTTTCAATACTCAAAATGGTTCATTTGGTTTGGGGGCAGTAGCCACAGTCTCAGCAAATGGCACCGGAATGCAAGCAACCCTTGGGGCGTTGGCTGTTGGAAAATTCTGGGGCTCTGGAAATGACACAGTAGTAGTTGCAGATTCCATGGATGGTCATGTAACCATGTGGAATGTATCACAAGGAAATTGGGTTGTTGGGACTCCTGGTTCATCCTTTGATTGCATAAAAAGTGGAATGACTACGCTTGATTGGAATGGTGATGGACTTCTTGATGTGCTTGGTAATACCGACATGGGGGTTTGTACAGCCACTTTCAATGGTACCGGCTGGTCAACTAATGAAACAAGTGCAATTCAGTTGAATAACTATTCAATCGGTGATTGGAGTGGAAATG
>JACNFL010000209.1 GCA_014384685.1 Methanobacteriota archaeon | reverse complement strand
GTGGGCCTTCAGCAACTCACAACCGCCGTGGTGCCGTTGCAGGATGCACAGACAACGCTCGAAGGTATGTCCGACACGATGAGACCTTCGTAGGTCAAATCCAGTTGATGGACATCCCTAAGGCAATTGGCGCTGGATACACACCTGTGTTCCACGCACACACAGCACAAGTGGCTGTTCGCTTCGCTGAACTTCTTGAGAAGACCAGCAAGGGTCAGAAGACTGCTAACCCAGATTTCCTAGTAACTGGTGATGCATGTCTAGTACGTTTCGCACCAACCAAGCCAATGGCGATTGAGGAAGCATCAGTATTTCCTGAATTATCTCGCTTCGCTATTCGTGACATGGGTAAGACCGTGGCTGCTGGCGTTTGTATGAAGATTGAGAAAAAGTGATTACCTAACTTTGGAGAACACTGAGAATTAATTTCACAGGTTGGTTTCTCTATGGCAAGCATCACAGCAATCAAAGTCACTGGTATGAACCATGTTGATGTTGATAGTTTGTGTGATGGAATCAAGCAGATTTCAGATCAAACAGGTGTCTCAATGAGAGGCCCAATACCGCTACCAACCCGTCGTTTAGTTGTTCCATGCCGCAAAGCACCCGATGGTGAAGGAAATGAAACATGGGATCACTGGGAAATGCGAGTTCACAAGCGTTTAATCGAGTTGGAAATCAACTCAACCAAGGATGAAGCAGTTCTTGCACGGGTTGTCCACGGTTTGGAAATTCCAGATACTGTAACCATTGAGATAACTCTGCGTAATGTCAACTAGATACATCAAGCGATAGATGCATCTTCTGCGAAACCTGCTGCAATCAATCCAGTTGCGAAGTCAGCTTCGCAAAATTCAACATCACCTTGCATCAGTTCTAACTCGTTTCCATTGGAATCCATAATTGATGTTGGTAAGTCGGTTAACATCTTGATACGAATCATTCCTTCACTAGCCGCATCAGATGAATCTTCAGTTTGTTCTGGCGATACGCCTTCTGTAGAATGTGAATCTTCCTTACTTGTAACGTCCGGCTTTACCATCCCAGAGGTTGGGTAGGCACTCATTTTGGCAATTCTGTGTTCTTCATCCTCATCAGGGTCTTCGTATGGTTGAGATTCAACTTCTTTGACAACTACCTTTGGAGGGCCTTGTCCTGTAATCCCCCCTTCATCCTTGACAAACGAGTCTAATTGTACTGTGCCTTGCTCCACAACTGGGCTTTGCTCGGTTTCCCCAACCAATCCTTTTTGCAAGACATTCCATGAAACATGGTGTTTGTACTTCTCAATTAATGAATTCAGTCCCTCGTAAAACGCTCTCTCTGCAGCGTCATGCCTCTGCCAATCAAGTGGATTGAGAGGACTTTTTTCTTCACCTAGTACATCACCATAAGGAGCAGATGCTAGATTATTGGTGGATGCGTGCCTAACGAAAGCAGTCAATCGGTGTTGAGTTAGATCAGCAACAGACCTTCTGACATTTCCTTGGCGGCGGCTGAGATTTTGTGCTTTCACACTCCAACCTTCAGATTTTCCAACCTCAGCCAGTTCAATATCGATGTTTGCAAGAAGAGTTGAAACCTGTGCCCAAAAATCAGGTCGAGGTAATTCAATTGGATGATTTTGTTTGGCTTGTTGCCTCACTAAACTGAACAATTGGTTCTCAATTGCTTGCAATTGTCCTGTGCTAACTCGCGTAGATTCACCCACCTCGCCGCTCATTTCAACTCGCCCGATATCCCTCTGCCCGAAGGCATCCTAAGAATGCTTCACTCAAAATCATACCACAATTTGGATAACTCAGTCATGGTTGGAGAGAGTTCAAACGAAGTGAGCACACCCAGTTATGTGCAGAGGCGGAGCCATGGTGGATAATTCAGATACAAGGAGAGCCTATCTTCTTGCCCTGTTGCTCATCATCATGCCAATGGCAGGCTTAGTCTCCGCTAACCAAACTATGTGGGTTGGTCCAAGTGTTATTTCGTCTCCTTCAGGTGGTGGTAATGTTACCGTTACTGGTTTCCAAGTTCCTCAAGGTGAAGAAGTGCTTGATGCTTGGCTAGAAGTTAGCGAGGACGGTATGAGTGACCTTGGTACTGGTGTTGAGTGGGTTGAGGACGCAAATGGTAAACTCAACTTTAGTTGGGGCCTTTGGAATTCAACAACAGCAGATTTCTTTGATGGTGCACTAAGTCTTGATGCAAACCATTCGGTTGGCAGAATTAATGACTTTGAAACCTTGAAGCGGATTGTTCAAAATTGGCAATATGGTGGTACACCTGGTGTTTGGGAAATAAGCGATATGTTGGGAATTGCAGGGCCTATCAATGGTTCAGGTCGTGAATCCAGTGGTGGCTTGATTCCAATTGGAGGAGTGACCGGGCGTTACATCATCGCCACCTCCGACGACCAAGCACTTCCTAATGGGGTCCACAGTTGGATGGAATCTCCAGACTTTTATGTACCAAATGTAATCAATAATTTCAATCTCACTTTCTCATATTGGCAACATATGTACACGCCTAGCGCAGTTAACGGAAATGCTGATGGCGCGTGGGTTGAGATGAGCATTGATGGTGGCGCAAATTGGAATTACATCACTCCTGAAGGAGGCTACAACAATCGTATTAATTCAGCTGCGCCATCGCCAAACGGGAGTGGTGGTTCAAATTTTGAAGTGTGGGCTTCACCTAATGCAACCGGATGGCAACAAGCAAATTTCAATCTTGATAACTATCCGGGAATTGCTAATGCTAGTAATGCCCGCTTCCGTTTCGTTGTCTGGACAGATGTCAACTCAACAGTCCAAAGACCAGGAATGTTTCTTGACAATGTGAATCTTACAAATTCAGGATCAGAATTTGGTTCGTGGTTCCATGGTAATTTATCAAATTACTATGCTGATGGTGCCAATTCTTTCCTTTCATTTGAGACCAATCTCTCAAATGCAAGTGGCCCAATAATGCTGGATTATGCTGTTGATTTTGACATGGAAGGAGATATCTATGATAATTTCAACTGGGAGTGGTCACTCAACAATTTGACATGGACTTCCTTCTCTCCTCAGATGCCGTCTTTCGGAGTTCTTATTGGGGGTCAAATGTATGTTGATGATTCAAGAGGTTGGAAACCTCTTTCCCATCCTTTGCCTCAATCACTTGCTGGTAACTCTTCAGTTTACATCCGCGTCTACCTTGAAACAGATACCTTCCCAGGCTCAGGTTTTGGTGGTACAACTCTAGACCCACCAGAAGGGTTGTTTATTGATGATGTACGGATATCGTCTGGAACAACTGGTAACCAGACAACACACCTCTACCTTAATTTCACAGATGTCAACAATGGAAATCCAACTCACGGAAACATCGGTACAGGGTTAGACGAGTGGCAACACCTAACTTCACATGGGGTAAATGGACCTTCATACCAATTTGATTCTTTTGAGAACTCACCTCTACTTCCAGAAGGGTGGGAAATTGACACAGCCCGCGGCACAGGGTGGGAATTCCGCGCACACAACAACACATGGGTGTACGGTCCTGATACTCCAGATTCTGGTTCTTATTACGCGGGTATTGTCTTTTCAGATACATATCAACCGAATACCTGGACGCATTTGATTTCCCCTGATTTGGCAATTCCTGTTGGTAGCCATGCGCGAATTTCATTCAAGCAATTCGCATGTGCTGAACCTAGTTGGGATGGTGGTGTTGTTTACATCTCAACTGACGATGGTCGCACTTGGATTCCTTATGGACAGAATGAACCCGATTTCTATGATACCCTACAGAACCAGAATCCAAATTCTGATATCTACAACTTGTGGGCAATGGATGGCAGTAATGCAAAGCCCACTTGTTATGGGCAGCGTGGCCCTAGTAATAA
The DNA here is from genome assembly GCA_014384685.1 of Methanobacteriota archaeon. Next base: position 2,473 of record JACNFL010000209.1, on the reverse strand, counting down.
CAAATCATGGGTTACTAAGGAGGCTGATGTTAGTCAGTATGGTGGCCAAGCAATAAAATTACGATTTTCGTTTTATTCCGATCCGTTATTGGAAGCAGATGGTTGGTATCTCGATGATGTGGGGCTCTATGTTGACTGGTTTGAGGAGCAGGGGACCTGGACAAGCGATTTAATTGATACAAATAGAAATGGTTTGGGAACGATAGATATTGATGCCTCAGTTCCGAATGGAACTTGGGTCCGTTGCTCACTAATAGATGAAAGTGGAGCCATTGTGAATGGGATGGGGAACCTTAGTTTCCCAGTAATTCCGTTACCCGGCTCACTTGGTGAAAAGGTAAGAATCAAATTGGAGATGGGAACATCTGAACCCGAACTAACACCAAAGGTACACGCGTTGTATGTTGGAGGAACAAACATCTTCTCAGCTAGAGATACATCCAATGGCTGGGCAATATCGCCATATCTTGATTTGAATCAAACATCAGGAAATCTGACAAACCCAGGGTTGGCTACTCATTCAGTCACTGGCCCGCTAATTTATGCGAATAGTCCAATGGAGGTATTTGAGTTATCAGGTGTAGGCGCCGGTGTTCTTGTAACATTGTTAGATGAGAGAGGTACATCGTTTAATTATGGGGTTTTAGGAAACAAAACAGTTCAAAGAACAATACCCCTAACTGCATATCGTGTTCAAATTGATCTGCAGCCAGGAGGCTGGATTAATTCATTAAAAGTTTCAGGACGAATCCTCCAACCCGGATTAAATGTCTCAATTGACGTTGGTGACGATGGCTCAATTGATTGGGCGTTCAGTGAAGGAAACGATGGGCGAGGTCAACTTGGATGGCAGGATTCTCTGATGTTATCTAATACAAGAAGTGCGACAACTGATTCTCAATGGAACGGTATGAATTTCATATCTCTACTAATTCCAGAAGGTGCAATTGTAACTGGTGGAATAGTCGGTGTGCAAACTTATCAGCAATCTGTTGAGGTTAATCTTTCGATAGCCGGAGCAGCATTGCTGAATCAGCAAACAATTGCAAATGGACAAGGAATCTTGGTCCCACTGGATACTGCAGTCATCCAATCAATCAACGCTCAAGTTGGTATGCCTTATGCAAATTCAACAAGAGATTGGAAGCAAATTCCGATATCGTTGGATACAACTGATTTAACCCAAATCCGTATCTATGGGTTGAACTACATCTTGAGAGATAACGTATCAGGACTTGGGCCAGTAGTTTCTCAGGTGGTGAATGTAAGTAGCCCGTCGAATGGGACTTACAATATTCCTGTCCGAGTTGATTCTGAGGCTGGTGGTATTGGGTTGTGGGGCGGGGTAGAGCATGCACCACTTTTGGTTAACGAGGTTATCTCGGTGCCAGAAACTTGGCTTCCAGACCGACCCACAATCATCATTACTGAACTAACGCATTTGTATTCACGGGAACTGTTAGCTACTGCCAACCTAACTTTGACAGCGCCCAGCGGTGATTTGATTTCATTCTCCATTTCAGATCTTTCAAGCACCCCTACATTCACTCAAAATAGTGGAGGTGGCCAAGTATCATTTGACACAACGAGCACCACAATTTCACCTATTGAAAGAGGATGGCAGATTGAATGGCATCTACAGACGGAATGGAGTTGGGATGATGTCGATTGGCTAGATGTTGCTGCCGATTCTTGGGCAGTTAGTGGAGTCAACCTTGCTGATGATGTTGTCAGAATCGGCATTGGCTCAAAAGCAGTTGAAAATGATATGGAAATAGATACTTGGGAAGTTAGGAACCAAGATGGCAACCTCCTTTCAACCCGCGGTTCTCCGGCTTATCCATTTGAAATCGCTACAGGATCAATTGTTGAGGTCTCCGGCAAAGTTAGATTTGAGGATTCTAATATGCGACCTTCAAATGACAATTTCCAAGTCACAATCCAATCTGAACATATCAACGGCACAACTCAAGTTGTTGCCTCAAGTGGCTTAAACGGTGAGTGGAACGCTAGTGTTCTTCTAGGGCAATCAAGCGGAGAAGTCAACCTCACAGCATGGATTCTTCGCCCTGGTCCAACAGGCGTCTCACTTAGTGGGGCAACAGATGTTACTTCTGATAGAACACCTGTCACTCTAATTATTGACTCTAACCCACCGACACTCGGTCCATTAATGGCTTACACACCTAGTGGTCCTAGACCCGCTGATGGCAATGTTTGGCCAGAGGACAGACTCTTGCCATTGTCAGTTGAAATTTCGGAAATTGAAGCTCTCGGCGGTCCTCTATTATTGCATTCATGGAGAGAAGGTATCGACGACGTAGATAATGACGGCGAAGCTGACGAATGGGAATATTCAATCATGCGTGAAATAACTCCAATGAAAGAAAATGGGACCGTGAAAATTGATTTCCCCTCTCTAGAGGTGGTAGCAAATGGAGTATTTGGAAAAGTTTCACTCTACCTCTCAGGG
>JACNFL010000098.1 GCA_014384685.1 Methanobacteriota archaeon | reverse complement strand
TGTGAGTCTTTATGCAGTTACCGAGTAATCACGAAGGGCGTCGTGATTCACATTCATCAAAACTACTGGCTCAATAAATGGAACTAATCCCTGCTCCTGACATATTGCTGAACAGCGGGCTACTGCATGTGCATTCGCACTGATACAAGCTTGTGAAGGGATATCATCAGCAATTGTAATGACTGCACGCCATTTCGCAAATCGCGCACCCATATTGAAATATTCAATGCATCTAGTTCTCAAACCGTCTAACCCTTCTGTGATTTTTTCACCATCATGATTAGCCAAAGGGTGAGCACCCGTGTCAACTTTGATTCCTGGAAGAATATCTTGCGCAACCATGTAATCTGGAATCGGCGTGCCATCGTCCATCATCTGCCTGATAGTTTCATCAAAGAGAATGACTCCACTAACCGCTGCTTCGCAACCAGGTGTCGCAAACAAATTCGCACGGTAGGAACGGCGTGCCTCTTCAGAGGGGTCAACTCCAACTCCCTGAAGTCGGCTACTCATTGTCCCCGTACTTTCATCTGCAGCTAGAATCCCTCGCCCTGGAGAGACCAATTTATTGGCATTTTCTTCAAGCATCATAGTATCCATAAGTACCACTTAGGGGGCACGAGTCGGCTGGGTATTTTCAAGTCATCGCAGGAAAATATACACCATAATAGTGCCATTATCAAATTGCTGTGTGTTTTACAGTTATGGAGATAAGTTATACCCGCCAAAAGAAGGTTACTAGAAACTCATTGAGGATACTCTGTACTGATGAAGCGCCTTACTCCACTTGCTACATCAATTACTTCTGAGTGAACTGCTACTCGATCCCCAAGTTCTTCCACCCCTGGGAGATAACCGTGGCATACTCCGCTGGCAACAAATAACGCATCTGAACTTGAACACAAATCATCCCTGCCCCATAGCCGATAAACGTCATCCCCTAGCATCTCCTTTGCTCGACGCTCATGATCTTCATTTGTTGTGACAAGACGGCCTTCGAAATGTCCACCTAATCCTCTCAATGCTGTTGCTGTTATCACCCCTTCAGGAGCGGCTCCAATACCCATCAATAAATCGATTTCACTTTCTGGATTTGCGGCATCAAGAGCCGCTGCAACATCGCCATCACCAATGAGTGGAACCGAGACACCAAAATCACGGAGTTCCTTAATCAAGTCAATGTGACGATCTCGGTCCATTACCACAATTTTTAGGTCTGTGATTTCTTTGTCAAGAGCGGCAGCAGCGGCTTCTACATTGTATGCAACATCTGCTTCAAGTGAAATTTCTCCTGCTACTTGGGCGGGTCCCGCGAGTTTGTCCATGTAACAATCCGGTGCATGTAAAAGAGAACCGCGCGGAGCTGCTGCAAGCACTGCTATTGCATTGGGTAAATCCTTGGCGACATGATTAGTACACTCCAGTGGGTCAACTGCAATGTCAATCTGTAAGGCTCCGGCCTCACCCTGCATTGAACCGAGTGGCTCACCTATCCACAACATTGGTGCATCATCTCTCTCACCTTCACCAATAGCCACACGACCATCAAATGGGACCGAGTCGAATACACCTCGCATTGCTTCCACAGCGGCACCATCAGCCAATTTACCATCGCCGCGACCACGCCATTTTGCTGCCGCTATTGCTGCTGCTTCAGTCGCTTTCACAAAGTGGGACGTCAAATCACTAGTCTTCGCCATGGTTGCCGGAGAACCTATCGGTTCTCAATGTGGCGGTCACGAACCCTTGTTCTTTTCAAGAACTTGAATAGATTCTATTTGAGTTTCTGGATACTGCCCGTGTTCGTCCTTTTCTAATGATTTTACCATATCCCATGCGCATAGAAGACCTGCTGAAACGCCCACAATTGCTTCCATCTCAACACCAGTTTTCCAATGTGCGGAAACTGACAACGTGCAGCGAAGGGAATCCTTTTCCCAGGCCCAAGATACATTACAACCTTCAATGGGGATTACATGGCAATGAGGAATGATTCTTGGCGTGTCTTTTACTGCTTGAATGGCAGCAACAGTAGATGCTTCTAATACATCCCCTTTTGCAATCAACCCATTCCGAATCGCATCGGCTGAATCTGAGGATAAACGCAGTAATCCAGTAGCAATAGCGCTTCTCTCAACAATTGGTTTATGTCCGATTGGTACTATTCCGTCTATTCCGTCATTCATCCCAAACCACCTTTCCAAATCGTGCCATCGGCCCTAACTTCTTTTTTCCACAGGGGGGCTTGAGATTTCAGTTCATCTATCAACCAACTACAGGCCTCAAAACCCTCCGCTCTATGTGGGCTTGCAACATGAATTGCTACAATTGGTTCACTTGGCCCCACGCTCCCTGTCCGATGCGCCATTGAAACCGAAGATACACCAAACTTAGAGAGTGCTTCATGACCAAGGTTTGAGAGAACTTGTGGTAATTTTTCTTCCCACGCATCAAATTCTAATCTTTTTATTTCCACCCCATCATCCACTCCTCTAGTAATACCGAGAAATGAAACAATGCTTCCACAACCATCTAAGTGGAGTTTTTCTCTGACTGCAGTTGAATCAAGAGATTCTGCCGCGGCAACCACGATTACTCTCTCGTTTGCAGACATTTGAATTATCTGAAAAAGTACCCCTGCATTAAACCGCCGATGGCGAATGTTTCATGATTGAAGGGCCTCCCGAAGAAATTGATGGTTACGGTGGCTGGTACCGATGAACCCATTCAAATCATGGGTGCTGGGCTCTCAGGGCTATCTGCTGCCATAATTTTAGCTAAAGCCGGGCGCGAGGTGCATGTACATGATATTCGCAATGATTCTGGGGCAAGATTTGATGGGGATTTCCAAGGGATTGAAAATTGGACTAGCGATCATGATTTCATGGACGAAATGAGAGAATGGGGTATTGATCCTGATGAATTTAAGACTACTGCATTTCATCAAGTTGATGTCATCCATCCTGACGATGTCATCACTCAGGCATGGAGTCCAACCATTGCATTCCGAGTTATTGAAAGAGGTACAGCACCCCATACAATTGACCAAGGCCTAAAGCGTCAAGCGGTTGCTGCAGGAGCAAATATTCACTACAAATCAAGGGTAAAGCCGGAGGATTGCCACATTGTAGCCGCCGGCCCGAAGGATACCTCAGCACTTGCCTATGGTGAAATATTTGAGACATCACATCCAGACCATGTGTCGTTCCACTTCAATGACAAGTTAGCCCCGGGGGCCTACGCCTACCTGATTGTCATTGACGGAATCGGACTAATTTGCACCTGTCTTTGGCGAAAACAAAAGAAGAGTGGACGATATCTCAATGAAACCATAGCTTGGTATGACAAGCATTATCCAGAACTTGACAGAAAACCGATTAAACGAGTTGGCGGAAAAGGTGACTTCACAATTAATCGTAATTACACTGTTGACGGCCGCCACTACGTAGGCGAAGCCGGAGGCCTTCAGGACTTCATGTGGGGTTTTGGTATGCGATGTGCTATCACAAGCGGCGTATTTGCGGCAAAGGATATTCTTGGTGAATGTAATTATGATGATGAAGTCAGAAAACGACTACTGCCTACAGTAAAAACCTCAATATCTAATCGCTGGCTTATGAATCGAGTTGGAGATCGAGCCTTCAAACGAATCTCCCTTTCTTGGATGAAGAATCAAAAAAAGAAGCAAGATGGTTTACCTTTCATTGGTCGGCTCTTCCGACCCGACATTTTCAGAGGGCTGGTATATCACCTCGCTGCAAAGTGGATGCTGAAAAAAGTCAATGTATCAGATGGACGAGTTATCCATCGACTACCCTATCGAAAAGCTCTGAAGCGGGATATTTGGGAGCCAAGTGAGGAAGCCCTCGCCATTGAGAAAGAGTGGAAACTTTCTCGCAAAGGTGGAGGAACGGAATCTTTCTCCGAAGAGGAATAAGCAACCATTACATCGTATTAACGATATTCACGAGTGATGTCTTTTCCTGGGAATTGGTCCTCAGACTCTCGGTACACTGTTCTTAGATTGTTTACCCAGTTCATTTGCTGAGTTACTATCCAGAACTCCTTTATTCCGATATCCTCCGATGTGTCCATCCAACCCATAACAATCTCCATTGTCATTCTCGCCCCCTCGCGATGTGGGTAGGCAAACACATCCATACTGAGTGGTGGTGTTGCTACAATTTCTCTATCTTTGACATTTGAAAGTTGTTCAAACAATGTTTCATACGCCTTCTTGATGAGGCTACGCCTTGATTCATCTTGAGTTGGCCTACGGCAATCTGGGCCAACAACATGAATTAATTTCTTGGCTGATAAACCATAAGGTTCTGTAATTACAGAAGTTCCCACTGGGCAAGGTTGCATGTTTTCTTTCCTGCGCTCAACAGCAATAGCATCGCAGGCTGCACGAAGTTCTGGACCCGCCTGTTTGTGAATTGCTGCATCAACCCCTTCTCTTCCTGCAAGACGGTTGTTTGCAGTAGTTACCATTACATCTGCTTCAATCTTGGAAATGTCGCCAATAATGACTTTTACCAAGCCATTCTTGCACTGTCGCGCCATGAAAACATCTGCCATGTTTGGAGCAGGTGAGGCCGTCGGCAATATACCCCTCGTTGAATAGACCTAATTTGCGGCATTTTTCAGTATAAAATACTGACACGAATGCGATAATGTATTGAGCAAGAAGAACTTAACAACAGTTGTGTCGAGCGTACGCTTTAGCCTCGCTTTGGTCTTACTTCTAGTGACCATGCCATGGGCTAATTTTAGTAGCCAACCTAAGGTACTAGACACAGAAGAAACAAATTCCTTCAGTAACGATATTTGGAATGAGACTCCTTTCAGAGATGTTGCAATCCCAGAAACATTCACTTTTCTAAATTACATTGACTATTCCGATGTTGGTGTTCTGATTAACAATAAGAGTGAGGCAAGTAAAACCATTGGATATGCTTTTGTTGCCGCTCGTAACATTAGCCCCAACCATATTTTCCTTTTTGATAATGATAGCACACCTACCGCTGAAACCATTGACCCAACTCAATTTGACATTTATTTCGCAGAACCATTGCGGGAAATGATTAGTGACCGAAATCTGACTACAGAATTGAATTACCTAGTTACAACCAAAGGAATCCCTCTGAGAATCAATGGACCTGGAAATGGTAAAGCCGCTTTCGATTCTGAAATCGGTTTGATTAACGGGGCATTCAACTCAACAATACACCAAAACTGGTGGTCATCGCACACCTATGGACCCGGTGCTGGAGAGGAAATGAAGCAATTTTCACGTCAAGAAGAAGGCTTCTATTTGGTCACTAGATTAACAGGATACACAGTAGATACTGCACTCGGACTAATTGACAAAGCAAACAATTCGTTTGGTCAAAGGGGGCAGGGTGTGTTAGATCTCGCTACAAATCGTAATGGCTCGGGATATAAATGGTGGAATGATTTGCTTTATGCGGCAAATACAACATTGAACGGAAGCATGGAGATTCCTGTCCACTTCAATCAAAATTCTACTTTTGTAACAAATGAATCAAATGTGATGCTATACGCTTCTTGGGGCTCTAATGATGGCTCATGGAATTCTAACTGGCTACCAAATTCCGGCTTTGATTCTGCCAACAGCGGATGGAGTACAGGTGCCAAATATTGGGATTCTACTAATCCACCTCTAGTAGGTGATGAGGGCTTTACTTGGGCTAGGCAAACCACCGTAAAAAGAAATGGAAATGGAGCACTTGAAGGGGCTTTAACAGCCGATACCTGCGCAGTTACTGAGGCGAGTGCAACCTCAGGAATACTAGCAGAATATTTTGACAATAGTGGAGTGACATATAACTCTAGTTTGATGCCAGATTTATCGAGTAGAAGTCCAAACTATTGGCGCTCTGAGACAAATATCAACCATGCGGTAACAGGAGGCACATGGGCTGGATTGGATAGTAGCCAATTTAGTGATTATTATTCTGCCCGCCATAGTGGTGCTATCATGGTTCCAGATAGTGGGAACTGGACTTTCTACCTCAATAGTGATGATGGTTCCAAATTGTGGATTGATGATAACGAAGTTGTCAGTAATGTTGGAGTACACGGCATGAGAGAAATCTCCGGTACAGTATGGCTTTCCTCAGGGGTGCATACACTACGCACTGAGTTCTTTGAGCATGGGGGTCATGCAGGACTTATCCTTTCATGGCAGGGTCCAAATCAAAGCAAACAGGTAGTACCACCCTCTGCTTTCACAAGAGCGGTTGCCGATTCAGTAACAACTGATTTAGCACACCACTGGGCCTTTGATGATGGCGCTGGTACCAGTTTCACTGATTCAGTAGTCAATGCAAACGTCACTCTATTCAACAGCAATAATGGTGGTGGGTGGCAATAATGCCTGTT
>JACNFL010000252.1 GCA_014384685.1 Methanobacteriota archaeon | reverse complement strand
GACGGGTGCCGTGACAAGAGAGTGGTCTGGAGGGCTCCCATTAAACGCCCCAGCGAAACACAGAAACACATGGAGTGCCCGAAGTCTACCCGGGAAGTAAGCTGCATTTCCAGGACAACCAAAAAGAACAGCTCGCGGAGAAACTTACCAAAGCTCTGGCCCCGCTAACCCGCCACTCATAGCACCACAAACGAAGGCCCCAATACCAATGAGTGCGAGGATAGGGAATAATCCGACAGCTGTATGTGACCACGCCTTCATGCTAGGATGTACTTCACTTGCAAGAATTCTGACTAGGCCATAATTCTGAATTTGCTTTCGGACACGGGCTGGATTGCGTCGGCGATGCCACATGATGGCTGAGCCGTCAGTCCACAATTTGTATCCCGCTTGTTCAATGCGGTGATCAAGCATAGCATCTTCACAACCAATTGCCCCTTCATCAAATCCACCGACGGCGTCCAATACAGACTTGCGATAGGCGGCATTGACACCGGGAAGTTGCTCGGCTGGCTCTAAGTCAGCCGTGCCTCTTTTGCCATAATTGGTACCAGCAGTCACCCATTTTGAACAAAAAGTGACATCAATAACACGCTGCCAAAATGTTGAGCGCTCATCAGCAGGAGCGAAGTTGGGGCCACCAACGCCTGCAACTTCTTCGCGCTCAAACCAGCGCACTAACTTCTCGACCCAATCAGATTCGACCCAGACATCATCATCAGTGAACATTACAATGTCGCAATCAACCGCAGCCAATGCCACATTGCACGCGTCCGCACGCGTGCGTGAACCTTCATCATCAATGAAACGGGCACCTTGTGACTCAGCAACTGCTTGGCCGGGGTCGCCACTTGGGCCAACCACGACCACCTCGAAAGTTGCACCAGAACTTCTCGCCTCATCACTTGGCCAAGTTTGATTTGCCAATCCATCAAGAGCAATACCCAATTCCTCAGCATTGCGTAAACTGGGGATAATAACGCACACACGCGAGCCACCCCCCTCACTGGCCATGCCCGTCCGACCGACACCCCCATTTCAAGGCTAATGTGCCAAAGTTCCACATAGCGAGAGATTGATATGGGAAGTATCTGTGGCCAAGAGTATGAAATTGGCCCAAATCATAGTATTTCTAATGCTGCCACTGGCTGCTCTAAGCCCCCTACTAGAATCAATTGATGTTGAACTTGAGAATGAAAATACAGTAAACCCAGTAGGAAAAAACCCTATTGTCATTCACAACCCATATGTTAATTGGCAGTTTACTGCTGGAGATTTTGGCTCATTCAATGGCTCCCCCATGGCTGAAGAAATGCGTTCAGGTTGGGAAAATTCAAGTGAGGTAGACCGAGCAGAAGTGAATTGGGTCTCAGAGTTCCGGGCTGATTTACCCAGTGATGTCTACTGTTCATTCCCTGCTTATTCTGGGCTATGTCATCAAAATAGGCTGACATTTTGGATGAATGTCACTGCATACAATGACACCGATAATTCGGAAATGATTATGAATTATTCAATGAATAATTTGGAGTTAATTCCAACCACCTACACTGGCTGGCATAAAGAAGAGAGAATTTCTCATTCGCGGATATGGATGAAGGAACAAAGCGGGAATGAAGATATGTATCGCGGGACTAGTTGGGGGAATGAAACTGTAGAAATCCTCCAAACTGGCTACCAAGACAACTTTACTGTTGGAGACATTTGGACTATTAACTACAAAGAATGGAATAATTGGACGAGTGAGGAAAGTGGGGAATTTAATGCAGGAGGTGGTAACTGGGCCCCTAATCCTCCGTCCTCAGATTCTGGTAGTGATTCCCACGAAAATAATGAAACCATCAATGCTACAAGAGAAGTAACTATTCAGAGCCCTGGCTATAATTTAGCGGATAGTAGTGGAAATGGGCCAACTTCAATTACCGGTATTGAGGTTGAATATTGGAATGAGGCAGGCGATATGGACGATAGCGTAATACTTGGTGAATGGGGATATCCTATCTTTGTAAATAATATGACACTCATGTCTTGGAAATTCTCAAATGGCGTATGGGTTGATGCAGATAATGATGGAGTTCGTGATTCAGATGACCTATGTCCTAACACACCTGTAGCACATACCGGATTAGATTCTGATGGGTGCTCTTGGGAACAGAGAGACGATGACAATGACGGGGTTTTCAACCCTGACGATAATTGCGCTGATACCGATGTTCTAACGATGACTGACCTTGATGCATATGGTTGTGCTTGGGAACAGAGAGATGATGACGGGGATTCAGTCCTCAATCCTGCAGACCATTGTCCAGCAACACCTGCTAACGAGACCGCTGATACAGAACCCCCATGGCAAGGCTGTTCTGCAAGTCAGAAAGATACTGACAATGACGGTGTTTCAGATGCGATGGACCAATGCCCTGGTCATAATGACAGCATTGACGTTGATGCTGATGGAATCCCAGATGGCTGCGACTCAATGATTGACAATGATGGAGATGGAGTCAACAATACTGCTGACCTCTGCCCAGGCTTTGATGATGCTATTGATGTAGACCAAGATGGAGTTCCTGATGGTTGTGATGACATTGTTGATAGTGACTTTGATGGCGTCGCTGATGCTAATGATGAATGCATGGGTTACGATGACGCAATTGATGTAGATCAAGATGGAATCGTTGATGGTTGTGATGCAATTATTGATTCAGATGGTGATGGAGTTGCCGATTCGTTCGAAGTTTGCCCCGGCCATGATGACAATGTTGATGTTGATGCAGATGGCAAACCTGACGGCTGTGATGATATCATTGATTCAGATAATGACGGAGTTGCTGATGCTGATGATTCCTGTGAAGGACATGATGACAGCGTTGATGTAGATGGAGATGGAATTGCTGATGGATGCGATACACTCCTAGATTCTGATGCAGACGGAGTTGCTGATGCTGATGACAAATGTCCAGGCCATGATGACAATATTGACATTGATAATGACCAAATTTCTGATGGATGCGACACACTTCTTGATAATGATGCAGACGGAGTTGCAAATGCAAACGACAACTGTGTAGATACACCGGTTGGAGCTAAAATTGACAGCACTGGATGTGAAATCCCAGCGGCTGGATTAGCAGGCGGGATTATCGCTTCACCGATAATGATAGGCGGAATCCTTGGTGTTGTAGGTGTTGTTGTGTTAGTAGCTGCTATTACAATCATGCGCAGAGGAAAAGATGACTACGATGATGGTGATGAAACCCTATTTGACGAACCACGAAGTAACCTACAATTTTCAGGAGCTGGAATGCCATCTAGAAGAACATCGCCACTGAACTCTCACCCTACCTCTGGTGCACCAGCGATGGCATCAACCCCACACCCATCACAAGTTGGGAAAATGCAACCAGATGGATACGAGTATCTCGAACATCCACCTAACTCAGAGACTTGGTGGTATAGAGACCAGCACACCAATCACTGGATGAAATACCAGGGTTGAGAAATTAATCCTAATCATCATAATTTGACCCCCTTAGGGGTCAGAACCCTATGCGCAAAGTTTTGAAGGGGGCTCCACATCTCAGCAATTGGTCAATATGGCTTCAGGAACAGGAATTCGATTAAACGGCGCACTAAGCATCCTTCTGGTGATGCTACTGGTTTTAGGCGGCATGGCATCAATGTCATCGCTTGAGATGAATGATGCTGCAGCTGCTGGTGATAGCGGTAATGACGCCGCAAAGAGCGATGAAAAGAAGGATGCTTCAACTCTTGAAAAGAGTGAATCTGCTTGGTTAGAGCGTTGTAAAGAAATGAAGAGCAACATGCCTGACCGAAGTGACTGGGATAAGGATGATGAAAAACCACTTAGAGACCGTGATGCTGCAGGAAGGCAAGCAGATACTAATGAAAATAACGATTCAACAGACAATAACTCAGACAATACAGATGCTGATGTAGACTGGCATCTGCCAGACAACATTGAGGTATCTAGAACTGCACTTGGTGAATATGTAATCAGAATTGTTAACGCAAATGGCACAGTTTCTGAGGAAATCGTAACTGAGGAAGGATTTGCTCTATTTCTAAGAAACCATGGTTGGGCCACAACTGATGAGGTTGAAGAAAACCAAACCGACCGTGTTGAACATGAAAGAGATAGAGATGAAATGGCAGCGCTAGATCTTGAAATTCTTGATGATGGAACAATCATCATCACTCGTACCCGCGGTGAATGGGTTGAGTACGAGATTATTCGAACTAGTGAAGATGGCTCAACTACTGTAATCCGAGTTAATCCACGGGGCACTGAAGTAGTACATCCACAACCACCACGTGAGCACCACCAAAGAGAAAACATGGAAGACCGTGACAGAGGTGAGGAAGGTTTCGCTCCTCTCTTTTCATTCGCTGGTGAAATGAATGAAGATGTTATGGATCGATGTAAAGAACTCATGCAAAATGATAAGCCAACAAAAGATGTTGATGTTTTGCGACTTGACCGACCAGTTGCAGAGCGAGAAGAACAACGAAAGTAGAGTTGTTTTAGAGTCTTAATTGAGCGAAAATAGAGAGCCATCGCATAGCGAAGCCTTTAGTGCCCCCTTTGAAAGACACAATTTATCGCAGGGGTATGGGACCGACATGATGAACATAACAGCCCGTCAAGAAACCTTCAGAATGGTGGTTGACATTTTGTCAACTTTGGTAGAGGAAGCTCGCTTCAATTTTGAAGATGATAAACTCGTGGTGAGGGTCGTAGACCCGAGCCATGTAGCAATGATTCAGATGGAAGTTGACTCTGCTGCCTTTGAATCGTATGAAGTAACAGATTCAGTCCTAGGATTGGAATTGTCAAAAATTTCCAAACTTGTACAACTTGCAGGAGCAGGTGATTTGATTGTTATCGACTATAATGACAGTGTTGGTAAAGTTGAATTTAGAGTCGGTGAAATTGAGCGTACTATTCGTCCACTTGACCGCCAAAATATGCAAGAGACGAAGGTCCCTGAACTCGATACAGATATCTCCGTCAGCCTTTCTGGTGCTAAATTTGCTCGCGCTTTGAAAGCAGCGGAACAAGTTGGTGACTTGGTCACATTTTCGATTGATCAAACACGATTCAGTGTTAATGTAACAGGTGAATCAGATGCAGTCAATGTGAGTTATGATGCTGGAGAATTACAGGAATTAAATTGTGATAACCCAGTCAAGAGCCAATACAGTTTGCAATATCTACTTCCATTAGCCAAGCGAATAGAATCTACTGTGGATAAGGTGACTGCTAAGTTTGGTGAAAACTATCCACTTCGTTTAGAATTTGAATTCGCCGATGGTGGTGCTAATGTTGTTTATTTCCTTGCACCTCGTGTTGAAGGCGATGCTTGAATAATTCATTTGGCATTATTCGCAACTAAAGTAGAAATATCGTTAGAAGCGAAGTGCGCTCGCCGGGATTTGAACCCGGGCGAAGAGGTTGGAAACCTCTGATGCTACCCCTACATCACGAACGCGTAGCCCGCCGACTGACCTCTCAGACTTAACCGCGTCTATGGGAGGCTTGATGTTTAGTAGCCCCCGCACCTCAAATTATGAGAGGGCGAAACTGGGTTGGAGTCGCTTTCATCTTTCTCTTTCTGCCCGTCAATGTACCACTTTGGGATATGGCTTTCGAAAAACTCGATATCGATATTATGGCAGTTTTAATAACGCCACTACTGTTTCTATTTGGCATATTGCTTGTATTCTATCCAAGTAGAAAGGATAGATACCAAACCATCCCATCAAACCAAATCAACGAGGAGGAATGAAAATGAGGAAAATCATTGTACTTAGCCTCGTTTTGGTATTGTCAACCTTTGCCTTACCATTGGCTACTGCTCAAGAAGATGTGCTTCCACCTGATGTTGATTATGAGCCAGAAATACGCATGACTACATTATTTGCGTATAGCCAAGACACCCTATCTCCTGAATTCGTTGAGCGCACCGAAATGTACACCCATAATTTTGGTCTCGGTTTTGTTTCGGGCCCATCTAATGGTCCAACCTTTACCACACCCAGTTTCGTTCGTAATGCTCCTATGGGTAGTGAAAATTGGAATTTTTCACTTTGGGCAAGCGGTGATGGACCAGTGAATATTGACCTCTCTCTGTTCATTGATGGTACTGAATTAGACCAAGTAAATAGTGGTGGGATATCACTAACTCAAGAAAAACAGCGTGTTGATTTCACGGGTGGTAATTTACCGGATAATATTTCAATTGACCAAACTCTTTCAATCCGTTGGACTGTTAATAGCGACGAGGTGTTTGTAGGCTTAGAGAATAGTGAGTGCACAATCCACTGGGGCTCAGTTGAAACCCCTACTAATCTGACAATTTCCGCAGGAATGTACCAAATTGATGACCCTTACCTAGAGAGTGAAGGCACCCCATTCAGAGGTGAAGGGGAGAACTACTCGCGAAGCGAGGTAGTTTGGGCAGCTCAAGCAAGATGGGCTCTTGCTGAAGAACAGTTGGTGAAAGAA
>JACNFL010000137.1 GCA_014384685.1 Methanobacteriota archaeon | reverse complement strand
TAAAGGACACTTGGGGGATTCATCATAATGGCCATATCTCAAGAGTGGATGTTGTAGAACGTGGGGCAGTCAGCAACTTCGATAGCATGGGTGGATTAACTTCACCAATGCCTGGGAAAATACTCAGCGTCATGGCTTCTGTAGGTGAACCCGTTGACAAAGGACAGACCTTACTAATTTTAGAAGCAATGAAAATGGAGAATCGTATTTGCTCGCCGGTTGATGGCATAGTATCAGCAATACACTATGAAGTTGGAGATCAAGTTAATCAAGGAGCCATACTCATTGCGATTGAAGAGTCTGATTAACCAATTGAAAAATCAATTTACCAATTGCAAGATTGGAGTATTTTTTGACCTTGCATATATGGTTGTAGTACAGATGGGATTTGGACCAATCCATCTTCCATCTGGTTTTGCTCAATTATTGCTACCAAGGCCCTGCTAGTAGCAACCGCCGTTGAATTCAAAGTGTGGACAGCCTCATTTCCATCTGCCGTACGATATCGCATACGTAGTCGATTGGCTTGGTAATCGGTGCAGTTCGAACACGATACCACTTCTTTGTAGTCTTCAACACCAGGCAGCCAAGCTTCTAAGTCGTATTTTTTAGCAGCAACAGTCCCCATATCTCCTGTACAAATATTGACAATCTCATAATGTAGGTCTAAGGAATCCCAAAGTTCAACACAGTTAGTGAGCAACTCTTCGTGTAATTCCCATGAATCATCTGGCTTGCTAATGATTATTTGCTCAACCTTGGTGAATTGATGAACTCTCCATATTCCCTTATCTGATTGCCCATGCGCACCCACTTCTCGTCTGAAACAGGGGGATACACCAACAATTCTCAGAGGTAGCATTGATGGTTCAATTACTTCATCCATGAACATTGCAGTTAGTGGGTGTTCACTGGTTGCAATTGTGTAGAATCCTTCTGGTTGGACATTGTACATCACTGTTTCAAAGTCTCCTAAGTCAGTAACTCCTTCGTACGCCTTACGGTTCATCATTACGGGAGGTTGTACAAGTGTGTATTCTCTAGAAGTGAGGAAATCAATTGCGTATTGTTGTAAGGCTAATTCCAAACGCGCAAGGTCTCCTTTGAGGAAATAGAATCGACTGCCAGCAATTTTTGCAGCCCGGGGTAGGTCAACCCAATTATTCATGTCAACAAGTTCATTGTGGGTTTTTGGACTAAACGAATATTTTTGTTTTGCGCCATGTTTACTGTGTTGTGTGTTTCCACCTTCGTCTTCCCCTGTCGGAACACTATCGTGGAGAATATTTGGAATCTTCATTCTCAAACCGTCACGGTTTTTGATGAGATTATCGGATTCAACTCCCAACTCATCTATCTGTGCCCCCAAGGTTGCAACTTGTGCTAAGATCTTCTCAGCCTCTTCATTGTTGCCAGTTTTTTTGGCTTCAGCAATCCCTCTGGCAGCTTCATTCCGTTGGCGACGCAGTTGATCAGCATCATAACGAGCCTTTTTCCATGCTTCGTCTAGACGAATTACTTCATCGATATTATCGTGAGGAATTCCTCTTTTGTCGTGGTCAGCACGAACAATATCAGCGTGGTCACGAAACATCTTGATGTCTAACATTTCCCTTCACCTTGCTGATTCATGTCATCCTCTTGAACCCACTCATTATCTAGAATATTGTAATACCAAAGGAAATAGACGCAGAACCTAAGGCGATAAACCCAGTGATTAGGTAGCCTAGAATACTTCCTCCATTGAGTAAAGGTAACCCTGCTTGAGGACGCCCCATAGCGACATACCCCATTAGAACTAGATAACCAAGAAGGCCCCCAATGAGGGAGCCTATTGCAACGAACATCGGGTCACTCAATCCCATAATGGTTCCACCAGATGGTAGGAATGTTATCGCTGATATGACTAGCATGCCTGGGAAGATGACATCTCCTAGACCCATGAATAATGCGTCACCAGTATTTTTCTGAGGGGCTGGTCGGGGTGGTTCAGGGGTTGGGAGTTTGGCTCCACTCTTGGACCCATGCTCTTTCTTTGCAGATACGGGTGCTTCGTCCATCTTACTCATGGTATCCTCGCCCTCGTCAAGGAAGGAATATCCCTTATCTTGGGGTGCTACTAACAATATTGGAAGTTTGAGCCCTATCATCGTGTCTGCAAGATCAAGCATGTGCTTTGATTTGTAAACCGCATACCAATCATAAATTGCTGCAACAACCATGAAAATTAGAATTAACGTTGGAACAAAACTTACCCCAATGATGGTAATAACGCCTGCACCAGTTAGAATCCCCGTGGTGTTCACTACATACCATTCAGGTCTAATGGTAAGGGCAATCATCAGTATAGTTGAAGCGATTAAGGCGACTATTTGTGACCAGTATATTGGCAACCAGTATCCAGCAGAATCTTCTAGAATTACTGCAGGCTCATTGACAGGTGTTGCAATGATTGCACTTTGAGTGGTGTTTACAGTATATGTTGTAAGGACACCATCTTCAATATCGATTTCATCCCAAGCAGGGGCATCAACGGTGTGTATTATCATGTCAATAGGGCCCTGCGAAACAGGCCCATCAATGGTTAAACTCTCAATCATTACCCAACCTGAAAACATCCGTGTTTCTCCTCCAGATGCAATCCAAACATCAACTCTGCCGTCATGTTGGCCATCAGCAAGCATAATCCCTTGTATTTCAGAATCAAATGCGTCACGCTCGTTGAATTTTATATGTTCTTCAACGGTCATTTCCGCACCATCCCAAACAAAACCGTAGACCTTACCCTTCTCAGTTCCTAACATCAACATACTGTCCGTTGAGTTCGCATTCCACCAATTGTATCCACTCCATGGAGAGTGACCAAAGGTGGAAGCAGTGAATGCGTCTCCAGAATTTGGTGTAACTTGCCAGAGAATTGTTGCATTCACATCTCCATATTCACCGGTGTGCTGGCTATCAGGGATATCAACGATTCCAGCCCATCCATAAGATACCAAAAGTAGAGTATTATCATTGAGCATACTACCTTGCATAAATTCTCCCGAATTGAATTGTTCAGGGAGATTATAGACCCAACTGTGGCTTGGAATATTTGGGTGGAAGGGGTCAATTTTATGCATCATATTGTTATAGAGAGCCCAATCATTTTCTTCTGTTGAAAAGCCAGCAACACATGTGACATCGGTATGATTTGCAAGGGGTGTTCCATCAGACTTGTCAAATGATTGCCACCTATTTCCGTCACACATCACATAGGAATCAAGGTTGTCAATAATTCCTATTCCAAGGGCTGAATATCCACCATCACGATAAAGTGAGAAATCCCACTCCACAACCGCTGATTGCCCACTTTCCAACCCACTCGGCTCACTCATTTTGATTAGGTGGGTTCCGTTCGTAACTATGAAAGAAGAAGGTTCGTAATCAACGAAGAGAATTTCAGCGTTTAGTTCCATTTCATCTCGGTATTCAACGACTGGTTGAGCATCATCCATAGCATAAGATGCTAAAGGAATCATCGCATAGGAAAGAGAAATCCATAGAACAAATAGGACTCCCCACTTGATAATAGATTGAAGTCCTCTTTTGGCTAACCAGATGATAAATGCGGTGAAAACTAGAATCAGAATAAATTCCAAACCAATTAATCCAACTTTTGTAGTTCCTGACTCACCAAATGCTCTTGCTTCTGGTCGGTCCCAAAACGGCTGAATGTAGATAGCAAGCAATATTGTACCAACAAACATTACCCCCATCGTGGTCATTGATCGCCATTGGTCAGCCATCAAAGAAAGGATGTTTGCGAAGCGGCTCTCACCTGTCATGACTACGGCGAGAGTGAAAACCCATTTGAAAGCGAGGGTCACAAGAGATAGGGTGGGCGGGTATCTGTGAGTGATGTTCGAAAGTGGTTCACCGGGCTGAAAGTGCTTGGAATGCGCCAAAATCTTGAAACAACTGCAATTTTATTGTCCCGTCTTGGAATGCCACACCTAAAATTTCCATCAATTCATGTTGCTGGTAGTAATGGTAAAGGAACTGTTTGCTCAATTCTGTCAAATTGCTTGTCACTTGCGGGTACGAGTTGCGGGTTGTTTACCTCCCCACATCTCTGCTTTGTGGAGGAGCGAGTAAGAATAGATGGAGTCCCCATCTCTCCCAAAATATTTGATCAGTGTCTTGAAAGAGTACGAGGAGCGTCTTTGGTTGAACCAGTAACAATGCCAACTTATTATGAGGCCACTTTTCTAGTTGCAATGTTGGCATTTGAGGATGCTGGAATCGACCGAGCTGTAATTGAGACTGGACTTGGTGGCAGACTTGATTCTACGAGATTAGTTCACGCAGATTGTTGCGTTCTTACAGAGTTGGCACTTGAACACACTGATGTACTAGGCGAAACCCTTGGTGAAATTGCTGCTGAAAAGGCTGCAATTGCTCGACCTGGTGAGATTTTTCTTGCCAAATGGACTTATGATGCTGGGGCAAGAAAAGCAATAGAAGATGCTGTTGGCAATCACAAACTAGGTTTTTGGTGGAGGCCAGATAGAGCCCTCTTAGTTCGTTTTGATGATACTGGCAAGAGTCATCGCCCAATTTCAGAAATTGCTTCACCAAGTGACTGGTCACCCTATCAGAAAGAAGCTTCAATTCTCGCTCATGCTACCTTGACTTTGCTGAAGTTGTTGGAGGCTGCTAATATGATGAATAGCGCCCTATTGCACACTGTTTGGCCTGGGCGTGTCCAATGGCTTGAACATGAGGGAGTTCCAATTCTAATAGATGCGGCCCACAATCCAAGTGGAATGCAAAAAATATGCAATCAATTATGTGTTCAGATGGAACAAGATGAAGCCCCAACACCTGGAGTTGTATTGTTAGGTTGCACATCGCAAACAGATCTAGTTGGATTTCTCAATCCGCTAGTGGAACTACTAGTTGAAGGGGAGGTTGGCCATGTTGTGGTCACTGAGCCACAGAAAGGAAGGAGACAGGCGATTTCAACAACCGAGTTAGCTGCTGAATTAGAGGCACAAGGGGTTCCAGCAGTAATTGAGAAGGTGAAACACCCAGCAGATGCACTGCAAAGAGCACTGGAATTGTCAAAACAAGATGCAAGTCAACCAATCCTCGGTATTGGTTCTATTTATTTGGTAGGAAATATACTAACCGCACTTGGATTAGATACAATAGATGCGATGACAACCCTACGTCCTTCAGATGAAGGGGTACATTGGACATGACGGTATCATCATTAGGTTGGCCCGTTACGACAGGCATTGTCGGTGGTTGATGTGAAGGAGAAACATCTGAAAATTCGCATTGAGCAGTGCTTAACATTAGCAAAGGCCAGTAATTGTCCTAGGGCAAAATTTGGTTCACTTCTAGTTGACCCTGACCGCAATGTCATATTGATGGATGGATACAATGGAGGTCCACGAGGTGGAGGCGATTTGTGCGGCGGAGATGTTTGTTTACGAGATACCGAAAAAGTCGTTTCAGGAACTAGGGTCGAAGTGGGATGTCATCACGCAGAAATGAATGTAATTTGCAATGCAGCAGCAAATGGAGTACCAACAAAGAATGCTTGGCTAATTGTTACTGGTGAACCTTGTATGATGTGTGCTAAATTGATTCACCATTCAGGTGTATCAAGAGTAATCGTCGTTGACGGTGGTTTTGGTGGAGCAAATGGTGTGGAATATCTTGAAAATCATGGTGTTATAGTTCAACGAACAGATGGGCCCAAGGACCCTCGTGGTGATTTAAAGTAAGGTAATTTATTCATCAAATGAATGAATCAACGCTTGTAGTTGACCATGTAAATCATCTACATCCCCATCGTTTTGAATTACAACATCAGCCATTGCGGCAGTGGCGATTAATGCTTGACCACTTTCATCATGAGCAACCAATTCTGATTCTTCTTGCTCAACAAATTGTTCAAAATTTTCAGCATCTCCAGTACGGCCACGTGCAACTAAACGCTCCCATCTTACTTCTCTAGATGTACGGATTTCAATCATTATGAAATCATCACGCTTTCGCAGAGCTTCGACTTCAGCAGGAGTCCTAATACTGTCAATCGCATGATTACCACCTTCACCAATTCGGTCAAGCAACATTTCTGCTAAAATTCCAGGGCCACCCATTGCTCTGAGTTTTCTTCCCCCATCAATTAGATTGTCACGATTTATTTCACGGCCATTAGAGCGTAGCCAGTGGCGAATGGAATCAGAACATGAATTTACACCAAAGCCATGTGCCTTGAACCATTCAATAACAGTGGTCTTTCCAGACGCATTACGTCCAGTTAGCCCTACCAACATCAAAGGCACCGAGTATGCCACTGTTCAAAGCAATAACGGCAACAGCCAAGATTTGTATCAGGCCCAAAATCTTCTTGTTCTAGCATAATTAAGTTCAGCATCATGAATTATTTTCAGCATTAATTCCCGCTCTCCCTTCGGGACTCGATTGAGAATTCGGCTAGCGGTTTCTTCACCCACTCCTCTAGCCATCAAGCAGATTAGTGCTTCCAGCCCTCTTGGACGGACAATGTGGGCATGTTTCTCCATCCTAGCCTGTACAGTTAG
>JACNFL010000154.1 GCA_014384685.1 Methanobacteriota archaeon | reverse complement strand
TGGAGAAGGTTACCATAACTTTCACCACGCTTTCCAAGCTGATTATCGTAATGGCATTAGATGGTGGCATTGGGATCCTTCCAAGTGGTGGATTGGCGCTTTTTCTCTAGTGAAATTTAATTCCAATCTGAAAAGGACTCCGAAAGCATCAATTGAGACAGCTAAAATGAGAACATCCTTTTCAAAAATTGCAAATCAATCCGAACTAAATCATAATGAAAGTACAATGAATACATTTGAATCACGAAGTAATGAATGTATTTCAGCGATGCGAGATGCATTGAGATATCTGGATGAAAAGCGTGAACAATTACGACAATCAAGTTCAAATGCACGTCAAATTATTGTTGAACAAATTGCTCATACTAAAGATAAAATTATGGCAATCAATACTGAGTTTCAAGCAATTTTAGATGATATGATGAAACCCTCATTTCATCCGTCAGTTTGAGTTCTTGCAATGTCTAATATTGATGCGGTTGTCACTTTCAACGAATAACTAGGGTGGTGGCCTTTATGAACCGATGTTAGGTCGGCGGCTTCACCGAAGGTGAAGACTGATGGGACGAAAGGAAGACAACATCGCAAAAGCAACAGAAGTGATGCATGATAGAGATCGTATTCGAAATCTCTGTATTGCTGCTCATATTGACCACGGAAAGACAACTCTTTCCGATAATTTGATTGCTGGTGCAGGGATGATGAGTGAGGATCTCGCTGGTAAAAGCAGGGTTCTTGATTTTGATGAACAGGAATCTGCTAGAGGGATTACCATTAATGCGGCATCAGCCTCTATGGTTCACTCAGTTGAAGAAACGGATTTCCTCATCAATTTGATTGATACCCCTGGTCACGTAGATTTCGGTGGAGACGTTACTCGAGCAATGCGCGCAGTAGATGGGTGCTTCATCCTAACATGTGCGGTTGAAGGGGCAATGCCACAAACTGAAACTGTGGTGCGTCAAGCACTGAAAGAAAAGGTGAAGCCAGTACTTTTCATTAACAAGGTTGACCGACTCATTAACGAATTACAAGTAACTCCTGAGGATATGCAAGAACGATTCATGGATCAGATTACTAAAGTAAACAAATTAATTCGGCAATTTGCACCTGATGAATACAAGAAATCCTGGCAAGTTAGTGTTGCAGATGGCACTGTTGCGTTCGGTTCTGCTTACCACAACTGGGGGATTACCGTACCATATATGCAAAAATCAGGTATTTCATTCAAAGATATCTTCGATTATTGTAATAATGAAGAGCAAAAAGAATTAGCAAAGAAGGCTCCCGTTCACGAGGTTCTGTTAGATATGGCAGTTAGTCAACTACCAAGCCCTGTTGTTGCACAACCATACCGTATTCCAAATATTTGGAATGGCGATTCTGATTCTGAAATGGGTCAAGCAATGATTAACTGTGACCCAGAAGGACCACTTGCACTAATGATTACTAAAATTTGGATGGATCCACATGCTGGAGAAGTAGCTGTAGGTCGACTATATTCTGGAACAATAACCCACGGTGAAAGTTTGTGGGCTATTGGAGGCAGTAAAGCCGAAAGAGTACAACAGGTTAGCATGATGGTTGGTGCAGACCGAATCTCTATTCCAAAGATTGTTGCTGGAAACATCGCAGCTCTTACAGGTATCCGTTCTGCTGCAGCTGGTGTTACAGTTGCAAGAGATAAGGACATTATTCCTTTTGAGGCAATCAGACATTATTCAGAACCAGTAGTTACAGTGGCTGTTGAACCCAAGTCAATGAAAGATTTGCCAAAGTTCATTGATGCATTGCGTTCACTTGCAAAAGCAGATGCATCATTACAAGTTACTACCAATGCGGAAACAGGAGAAGCGCTACTTGCTGGAATGGGCGAACTTCACCTTGAGATTACAACTTACAGAATTGAAGAAGAACAGGGAATCAAAGTCTCAGTTTCTGAACCAATTGTTGTATATCGAGAAACAACAGCCGGTAATAACCACGGTAGACCGTTTGAAGGCAAATCCCCTAATAGGCACAATAGATTCTACATTGAAGTTGAACAACTTCCCATAGAAGTGGTAGATGCACTTCGACAAGGTGAAATTGGTTCCGGAACAATCCGTCCTAATGACGCAAAGGAAATCGGAAGAAAATTCGCTGAATATGGCATGGATAAAGATATGATGCGTAAGACCTATGCAATCAATGGAACCAATGTCTTGGTCAATGATACTAAGGGTATTCAGTATCTTCACGAAACAAAAGAATTGCTGATTGAAGCATTCAATGAAGTGTGCAAGAAAGGACCTATTGCTGAAGAGCCACTAATGAGTGTCATGGTAAAGCTGAAGGATGCTAAACTTCACGAAGATGCAATCCACCGTGGCCCTGCTCAAACTATTCCAGCAATGAGAAATGCCGTCAAAGGGGCTCTAGTAAGAGCAAACACTGCACTCATGGAGCCTATGCAAAAGATGCATGTCTCGGTACCAAATGACTGGCTTGGCGGAGTTACAAGAGAAATCACACAACGTCGTGGTGAAATTGAAGATATGCCCTCAGATGGTGAAATCACTACAGTAATTGGCAAAGTTCCAGTTGCTGAAACCTTTGGATTTTCGAATGATATTCGGGCCGCTAGCCAAGGTAGAGCGGTTTGGAATTCTGAAAATTGCGGATTTGAAGAGTTGCCAAGGTCACTACTAGAGAAAGTGGTTGGAGAGATTCGCGAACGCAAGGGCATGAAACCAGAAATACCTGGTGAATCATACTATTCAGATTGAATAAAGAATGATTGCATGTGCAATCAATGATTCAGATTAGGATATTCTGATGAGTTGCCAGTCTGTTAATTGTCTAAGGATTGACAAAGCAGGTGAATCTGGAAGTTTGTCCAAACACGAATGGGCTTGTTGGTGGAAACCCATCGCTCTGTCTTTGGCATAATCAATTGAGCCAGAAGCCTGCAATTCTCGGAGAACTTCATCAAGTGTATCTCGAGGTGTATTCTCATTCCTAGAGGCAAATACACCGTGGAATGTTGGTAGATTACTTGGTTCTAGACCCAATGCATGAATTGCAATGAGGGTTCTTTTTCCTTCCACGACATCGCTACACGCTGGCTTACCAAGAGTTTCGCTATCACCCGTCGCATCAATTAAATCATCCATTAATTGGAAGCAAAGTCCTAGGTTTTCACCCCAATTGGCCAGATTTTCAATAACATCTGGGGTGGCACCGGATAGAATTGCACCCGTCCTAGCACAGGTGGTGAACATAGCGGCTGTTTTCCCAGAGATCATTGCTAAGTATTCTTCTTCACTAACAAAATCTCTATTCTCGAAATCCATATCTAATTGCTGTCCTTCAGATACCTTACGAACCATTTTGCCGATTATTGAAACTAAAGAACGGAAATTTTCAGATGATATCTCTTCTGCTTCACTCAATAATTCGAATGAGACAGCCAACATTGCATCACCTGCATTGATAGCAGTAGGCATATCATATGCTATGTGTACAGCTTCCCTTCCCCTTCTCAATTCGTCATTGTCCATGATGTCATCGTGGACGAGTGTGAAATTATGGATGATTTCTATTGCTGCCCCTAAGTCATACAATGAATCAGATGAACCACCACAGGCATCTGCAACCAACCAGGGTAAAATTGCACGAAGGCGCTTTCCCCCACCTTCAATTAGGTGCATCATTGCCTTTTTCAAACGTTCATGGTTTGATTTTTCTAAAGCAGCGATTATTCTACTTTCAACTTCCGTTGTATGGCCCTTTAGTGCATCAAGTAAGGACGCTTCTCCGCTAGTACTTACATCCCCAATATGGTGAACCACATTATCTTGAAGAGAACTCACCTCATCAAGATGACCCCACCATTGAGAAGCAAATCGTGAATATATTTCATTAAACCAGGGGGCGATAATTTCGCCGTTTTTTGGTGAATGAGCGATTAAATCTTCTATTTGAGATTGATTAACCCAGCGAATTTCAGAAATCTCATTTGGATTAATTTTCAATTCTACATCTGCTTGAATTAGCAAAATATGGTCTAATTCATGTTCAATCCATTTTTCATCAGCGCGTGCCCTATAATGCATTCTTGTAATTAGATGAAAATCATCAATTAGCAACTGTTCTGCAGTGATGCCAAGTTCTTGCTCCATCTTACGTATTGCAGCGCGTTTGACTCCGAGGTCATCATCCATTTCTGTTTCACCCTCTATGTCAAGGGGGTGGCTACAGCATGAGTTAGCCCACACTGATGGGAATGTGATCTTGGTATCTGCCCTTTTCTGAATCAACATTTCTTGTGAAGAATTGAATAATAATACGCTAAAAGCACGGTGAAGCGTACCTTCACCAACATGGCTGTCCACTTTAGACATGGAGCCTATTTGTAGATCATTTTCATCTACCAAGATTACCATTTCATTCATCATTTCGCTCTGTGAATCATCATATTCATCGCCAAGGAATGGACTGTTCTCACTCATCGCCTCACCAACAATCTCATCTGAGGGGTTTTGCCTCTATAACGGGATGGTATAATCTCCTACGGAGATTCAGGGATTATCCTTGTACCATATGTTTCGCCATTTAAGGCAACTTCTACAATACGTTCTGGGCACTCACCATCAATAATCCAAACCATTGGAACGTGTTTGGAGATTTTCTCTGCTACACTGAGTTTGAGGTGTATACCTCCAGTAACATCGATCTCTGATTGATGGACTCCCTCAAATTCTTTGTTTTGTGACCATATTGGAATTAGTTCAGCACTAGGCTCGGAAGGTGGTGAGGACATAACACCAGGTGCCCCACCCATTGCAAAAATCATGTGGCTTGCATTAAGTTCTGTCGCTAGTCTATAGCAAATATCATCTCCGCTTAAAATACCAAATTCTTTCTCATTTAGGCAATCAACGACGTCTCCGTATGTGATGTGGACCAAGTGTTCATCTAAGTTGAATCGATGTAAATCTCCTAAAAAGTTTTGACCGGTTCCTGAAGCCCATTCATGGGGGGAATGTGAAACCGTTTCAATTCCTAGTTTATTGAGTTCTTCTGAAATTAGTTGATTTAGATTTAACATATCTTGCCTAACGGATTTGATAGCTTCATCTTGAGAAGACAATACATCTTCTGTAGGCAATCCCACATTTGTTCTTCCTTCATGAAGTTTCCAAGATTTAGCCTTTAGATGACCAAAACTACCTGCACCATGAACAATAATTACCTGAATATCCATGTTGACTAAATGTTGCACTGATTTGGCAAGGTTATGGATTACGTCAATTTTTGGACTACATAATTGATCCTTAATGGTGATTAGGCCACCACCAAATTTGATGATGATGGGGCCACGCATGATTACTCCGAAAGGGCACTCTATGAAGTCAATTGCTATTGCTATTGGTATACTTTTGAGCCGCCGTGTTGATTAGGGGAGATATGGTGCGGGAAATAATGACCCATGATGCAACAGTAGACCAACTGCAAAGATATCTACAAGAACAGTTGGTTGAAGCCGAAGACATCCCTAATGTTGAACAACGGAAACAGAGAATTATAAAATTAGAATCCGCATTATTCGAGATTATTGAATTCATCAAATCTGTTGAAGAAAGAGAACTTGTTGAATCTGTGATTTTTGAAGAGTCATCTTCAGTCAGGTTAATTTCATCTTCTGATAATACTGATGAACCCAGTATAACAAACTCAGAGGTTTGTCCAGAGTGTGATGAACCGCAAAGTAGCGAATTTAGTTTCTGCCAAGTGTGTGGTTACCAAAGAAAGTAATCACTCTTCTTCTCCCCATTCTTCTAGCATGAGTGCATATTCAGTATCATCGTAAGACACTTGTGAACAGAACTGAGCATCAACGATTTCAGTAAGGTAAACAGTAGTTCCAGCGTGGAAAACGGTGTTCCCAGATGCTTGCATCTGGATGATATCAATTTCTATGATTGCTGGGTGAAAATGATGAACAGCACCAGCATTCGCTGCATTTGTTATGGTTTTAGAAAGATGTACCCATTTTCTCCCACCAGGGTGAATTCCTCCTTCTAGGTGAATATCTAGTTCATCCCTCGAAACAGGGTAATACAACAATTCAGGAATATTGTCTGATGGCAAGTCAAGTTCTATTTCCACTGTATGTGCATAAGTAGCTCTCACGTTTCCTCCACGAATTTCGTAACGACCCTTTGGGTCAGTATCAACAATTGCTTGGATATGGCGATCTCTTAACCAGTGCTTGCGCTTATCTTTACGGGAAATTGCATTAGATAATTCTCGAATGCTAACCCATCCGTTTATGTCCATTTCTAAATCAAATTTTTCTGGGAAATGGCGTAGAATCCCAGCCATTCTTCGGGCTATTTGGTCTCTTTCTCTTCCATTCATAACGAATTTTCCTTCGCTGTTGCAGGCTGGACAAAGTTCCCCTTCAAAGGTACCATGTAGTTCACACTCTCGTAGCATCAAGCGGGCCGACTCGCGCCCTATTGATAACCGCGCCGGGTTGGGTATCTCTAGTTGTAGTGGTGTTAATCGCAACGCATATCACCCATGGGGTTCCACAAGGTTTTGATGGCATTCCGAAAGACGCC
>JACNFL010000103.1 GCA_014384685.1 Methanobacteriota archaeon | reverse complement strand
ATAAGTACGATTACCACCATAGAATAAGTAAGATGCTCCTGTTGCGAATCCTAAACTGTTAGTTGCGCCAATAGCCCCTATTAGAAGGTCAGAACAGCCATCACCATTGACATCACCTGCATTGGCTATTGATGAGCCAAATCTATCTCCGCCTGCAGTACCTGAAAGATTGTAATCAGGGTTAGGTGATAGTCCCATCCCTGAGCCCCAAAAGATGTCAACAGCACCAGTTTCAGAATTTGCAGCCGGCCGGCTAACAATCAAATCATCAGTACCATCACAATCAAAGTCAAGGTCATTGATGGCTTGAGTTGCATATTCATCACTGACTGCACCTGTGGTCAAAGTATCAATTGATGGTGAAAGACGACCATTTTCTTGTCCTGTCAAATCACGTACGATGGTTAACTCAGAAGAATTAGAAGAACCGTAAACATACTGGATATTGCCGGTAGATGGGTCCTCAGCAAATGACATGGCTGGTCCTAATCCTTGTCCAGCAGTTAGAGATTTGAGAGTCCAATTTCCATCTGTGTCTAAAATCCCATGAATCATTTGTGTTGTGTCTAGATTTTTATAGAAAATATTCAAGGCATCATCAGCGTCAATGTATGCATCGTATTGCGTACCAACCCTTGTTCCAGCCAACAAATCTTGATGGGTCCACCAAGTACCATATGAGGACAGATGAAGTCCATTGTTGGAATCTAGCCATAGCACATTCTCAGCCCCGTCGGAATCAAGTAAAAGAGTGATTTTTGAGACTTGGCTCTCATTTTGAATAGTCCTCATGTTCCATAGTCCACTTGCTCTCTGATATGCCACCCTGAGGAATCCTGACTCATTTGTGTAAGCAATATGTATCAATTCACGCTCATCAACAATGATTGAGCATTTCTTTCCAAGTTCTACGCCGCCTGCATCAATTTGAGTAAGAGTTGTGTCACCACCAAATTCGAGTGTGGCAATCCACACACCTCCTGTATCCTGATGTAAACAACCTCTAGCCCTACCTCTGTCATCTCTTGAAAGTTCTATTTCATCAAAAGTTAGGGATGTATTGAGGGCAGTTGTTTGCCAAACATCCATTCCTCGAGTTGAATCAACTACCCAATCTGTTGCGTTGATAATCATAGTTTGGCCAGCAAATTGTTCACCGCTACCATTTGAAAATGAAGTACTAGGGGCAATTACTTCGTTTTCCTCAAGAGATATTTCTCCACTTGGTGATATTGAGAGCATTGGAGTCAGCACTGAAATTAACATCAAAAGTATCAATGCTGAAGAAAGTAGCAACTCTCTGCTTGCTACTCTTTCGGCCCCCATGGGGCCGATGGAAACATCGTTCCTGTAAAAGGGTAGTCAATAGATGTGGGAGCCATTAGACTAGTAAAACGAATAAGTTAGCAGCCATTAGGACAATCGTGGAACAAGATGTGACCCTGCTGATAGCGGCAGGAGAAATTGATGATAATACCACAATAAAAACTGCTTGTGAAACAGCTACAAGAGTGATTGCTGTTGATGGCGGTGTCAAGCATCTGAGACGCTTGAATATAGCACCCGATATCATTGTCGGAGACCTTGATTCAGCAAGTGAAAGCGACGTTGTTTGGGGGCGTGAAAATGGCGCTGAAATAATACACCTAAAAGAACAGGATTCAAGTGATCTTGCAAAGGCACTTAATCTCTGCACTGAACGGCAATGGTTACAAGTTCAAATCGCCGGAATAGAGGGTGGTAGAATGGACCACCAACTAGGTAGTCTTGCTTCTATTTCGGATGCTCCAATCGACCTGAATATCAAAGCTGAACTTGCGGATACAACATTGACTAGAATTAACGCCAACCAACATCATGAACAAAATTTTTCTGGCACATTTTCACTATTCAGTTTTGGCCAATCTGTCGTCACTTTGACTGGCGCAGAATGGAATCTAGAGAATGAAAATGTGACCTTTTCAACTAAGGGGCTTTCCAATCAATCCGAAGGCACCATACACATAGAGGTACATTCTGGTGATTCACTCATTCTCCTAACCAACAAAAAGTGAGATTTGTTAGCAACCAATCATTTCCAGATGGCTGAATCAGCCCATGGTAATCCAAGATAAATTCCAATCAATTCTAGAATAATGTAATTCCAAATAAAATAAATAACGAAGGTGGCAGTTAATACCGCCGATGTCGTATTGATTATTCGTCTCCTATCCTTCTTTACTTGGTCAATAGTACAAACTCCACGACTGCGGAAATGAATTACTAAGCCGGAACCGACCATGGCGATTGCAATAGCGTAAACAATTGGACGAGCCATCCCATAGTACAAATCATTCGATAATTGATCGGCTGCGACTATAGCAGATGAACCCGCAAAAAGAACCCATATCACACTGGGAAGACAACACATACTTGCCGTAAGTGCACCCAATCCAATCGTTTTCCACAGGGATTTTGCTTCAGAAAGTATGTCTTCATCTTGTGTTGGTTCTTGATCCATCTCATAACCTTCTAATGATTCTTTCATTTCATCTAACAATTGATTGGTGTCACCTGTTCTGATTCAATCCTATACTTCGGAATAAGGCACCCATTGTTCAGACACTTGATCAAACCAATCAACAGCACCATCAGGATGTTGTCGCCAGTAAACACCAGTTGGGTCTACGTAAGACGGCAAACCATCAGAGTCAGGTTCTAGTTCCATAGCATTGACATCACCAAATGCCATTTCTTCCTCACCTCGCCGATTCCACATTGCACCGCCAAACAATCCCAACAAAATTGCAACTCCAATACCAATAATCAAAACAACCCCTTGGGCTGCTAATATTGACTCACCGAAGAATGGTGTTGGTTCATATTCTTCGCCAAGTGAACGTTCTGGCCACATATTTTCAGGCCCTGCCGCTTCTAGCACTTCAGCAGATACTTCACCAATAGGTGGTAAGCGAACTAGATTGAATGCCCCTCGGGTTGATTGGCCTTCTGGTGAAGTCACGGTGACTCTCACCTTACTGAATCCTACTTGCCAAAGACGACAATCAACTGTTGAAAAACCAGGAACAGAAACATCTTCTCCCCGAGGGTCAGTAATTTCCCACTCAACAGCCATCAGTGCCATTACAGTTCCAATTGATGGCTCAATAGCCACAGTACATGGAGAGCCAACTTCGTCATTATTGCCAGACACATTGAGTGTGAATACTGGTGGAGGTAGTGAGTGAATAGTGAAATCTTTGGTTGTTGATGTTGAGAATCCAAGAGTGTTCTGGTAAAACATTTCCAAGTGATAATCACGAGCAGGCCAAGTTGAGCAATCGATATCTGAAAGATCACTTGGAACAAGCCAAGGTGTGCCACTTAGGGAAATAACACCAGTTGCGCCATAGAGGTCACCAATCTCATCAAGGAACACCCTTTCAACCACGCAATCATCACCCAAGAAAATAGTGGGTGCTGCCTCTAAATCAAATCTTAAGTATGGAGCGGATAGGCTTGCCATCAATTCATATTCACCAAAATCTTCTGAGTAAACTATCATGTTAGATTCAGCGTCCCATACCTTCATTCTGACAATAAAAGTGCCATCACCCCAAGCCTGAACATCTGTTGAACCAAAATAAGGACTCGTACGGTTGAATGTGAGATTATCCCAGAAAGTGAGTGTCATGCCTGCATGTTCCACATCAACCTGAACTGCCGCCTCGGCATAGTGTGAAGTCGTGTTGAGAAGATATACGACTCTGATGGTA
This sequence comes from Methanobacteriota archaeon, assembly GCA_014384685.1. Next base: position 2,957 of record JACNFL010000103.1, on the reverse strand, counting down.
TCTCGGTCACCATCATTGTCTAAATCTAGCCTGTCAGCTCTTGAACTATCAACTCCAATGTGCGGGGCATCTTGGGCTGAAACAACTGATGCAAATAGAGGAACTAGAAGAATAATGAGCGTAAACAACGCAATACCATGTTTATTCAAGGATTTCACCCCCGTCCTCTTTGCGTAAAGCCGTAACAAAAAGGAATGTTAAGATGAAAATAATAATCGGAGGTAGGAATGTGAATATTGAGGATGATGGGTTTTCTGACATCAATGAAATGTGAGCATTGATGGTACCGTAAGAGTCGCTGAAACCATCACTATTGGAATCTGGACAACCTTGCAAATCAATGGACGAGGTGCCTGCCTCAGTAGGGCAGTCATCTCTTAAACTTCCCATGGTGTTGTCACCATATCCATCGCCATCTTGGTCAGACCATTGAAGACGATTTTTAGGGAATGCGTCTGCTTCTCCCTCTGGATTTGCTAACCATGTCTCATCAGGGTCTGAGTAACCATCTCGGTCAATGTCAGGGCATCCCAAACGATCAATCAGTGATACCCCAAGGCTAACTTCCTCAAATGGGCAAGAATCGGATTGGTGGCCAAAACTGTTGTCTCCAAACCCATCGCCATCGGAATCTGCCCATTGACTGGGGTCATACGGGAACCGGTCTCCCATGTCACTATACCCATCGTTGTCCGAATCTGTGCAACCATGACGGTCTTCGCGGCTAGTCCCGGGTGTTTCCTTGCATCGGTCTGGGCTTGTTGCCCCTGCTGCCTGGTTATCACCGAAACCATCCCCATCAATGTCTTCCCACTGAGTCGGGTCATTGATGAACGCATCTGCCTCACCAAATGGATTTGCTAACCAACCAAGTTCTGGTTGAGCATCCGAAGAGCCATCACCATCTGTATCAGGACAGCCCCAGCGGTCGCGGTAAGATTTACCAAAGGTTGCAACACAGGAATCAGATTGCCATGCATCAAGTTCTTGGTTATCGCCAAACCCATCCCCATCAACATCATGCCATTGTGTTATTTCTTCGGGGAAAGCGTCACCAAATCCAGATGGGTGTGCTAACCAATTTCCATCAGCGTTTGAATATCCATCACCATCTGAATCGGGACATCCGAAACGGTCGTAATGAGAACTCCCAATCCTATTGACACAAGAATCCGGTTCAGAGCCTGAAAGGTTGTCTCCGTATCCATCACCGTCTAAATCAGCCCACTGAGTTGGCTCATTTGAAAAATTATCAGCCTGCCAAGCACCAGATGCCGTGTTATCACCATAACCATCTCCATCTGTGTCAATCCACTGAGTTGGATTGTCTGGGAAAGCGTCAGGGTCTGTCCCGAGTGGATTATCGCCAAAACCATCCAAATCTCGGTCTGCCCACTGAGTTGGGTCATTCGGGAACGCATCGGCGCAATGAGTTTCTTCGCTCTGACAAAGAACTGGGTCGTATGTCCAGTTCATATCCGGATTAGACCAGCCATCGCCATCGCTATCTACACAACCAAATCGGTCTTCTGTGGAATTGCCCCATTCTGTAGGGCAAAAGTCAGGGCGGGTTGCATTTTCAACAAATTCTCCAATCCCTGTTCCATTTCTCAATACCCCCCAACTCATATCTGCCCAATTGTCACCAAAAGAATCTGAATCCGTATCGTGCCATTGAGTATTATCTTGGAAAAATGCGTCAGCGCCGTCTGAAACATACCAAGGCGAGTCCGACCAGAGTGATGTTGGATCAGGGTCGGACCAACCATCTGCATCACTATCAGTGCACCCGTTTCGGTCTTGTGTTGAATGTCCGTAGAAATCAGGGCAGCCATCAGGATTGTTAGCTGGTGCAGGGTTGTCACCAAAATCATCACCATCTGAATCGTGCCATTGAGTGTCATCACTAGGGAAAGCGTCTGCTCCTTGATTCACAGACCAACCCGAACTAGGGTCACTATATCCATCCCCATCAGAGTCTGGACAACCATTTCTATCAGATGTTGAATCCCCAGGCGTGGTATCACAATCATCGTTATTGTCGGTAAATCCGTCATCATCGGTATCTCGGTATCCAGTCTGAAGTTGGGGTGTTACGTCATAATCGAATTGACTAGAAAACCATCCATCAGGTACTGCTTTAATGCGGAAATAATACCAGTCATGGGATGTTGCAGTGGCTGCAATATTTCTAGTTCCATCATTTGCGAAACTTGTAGATGTCAATTCATTTCCAGCGGAATCGTATATACCCATTTGCCCATCATAACCATCAAAGGTTCCGTGGCAACATGTGCTCACACTGAGACTCACTGAATCGCCAGTCCAGGCTTCTATTTTCCACCAATCGGTAGTATCACCATCTGCGTCTACAGAACCACTGCTAGTCGCTCCGTCTGTAAGCGCAGCCGCAGTTGCCATTGTGTCGTCAGCAGATGCTGCTGGAATGGGAATGAGTGTCAAGGCAATGAAAATCGCAATTACACGTAGCCCGGCTCGCATTGGATGCCTAAGGCATCCCTCATGGTGATAATCACTTTGCAGGCATGATGAAAAGATATTTCGCCAATTAAAAAAGTGAATATCTCATTCCGAGTAAAAATTTGCATATTTTTCTGCATTTAAGCGATATGTGTATTCCTCAGCCACCCTTTTTCGCCCATTCGCCACCAACTCTGGAATAATGTCTGGGTTACCAAGTAGATTGTTGACTGTTTCAGCGAGTGAAGCAGGGTTTCCAACCTCAAACAACCCACCCACCGTTTCATCAACCATTTCTGGTAGGGGACCATCGTTTACTGTAGCGCAAGGAGTACCAGATGCCATTGATTCTAATGGGATTAATCCTTGACCTTCATACAGCGAAGGATAGATACTCAAATCAGCAGATCTGAATAACTGGGCCAAGTCAGAAAATGGCATCCCAGACTCTATTGTTACTGAATCCTGAATACCTA